>CAZKPI010000189.1:6090-8161 GCA_964554555.1 uncultured bacterium | reverse complement strand
CGGAGTCAGCCGGCCAATGGTCATGGCCGGTTCCCCAGCAGGGATTCGACGACCCGTTCCAGGTCATCGCGGTCGTAAAACTCGATTTCGATCCGGCCCTTGGCGCGCCCCTGGCGGATGCGCACCTTGGCGCCGAGGACCTCCTGGAGCGAGGATTCCACCTGGGCCACGTGCAGGTCAGCGGACATTCCACCCGTTCCTTTCTTCGGCCGGACGGCGGTGCGGGATTGGCGGGCGTCGGCGATCTGCTTTTCGGTCTCGTAGACGGACAGCTCGAGGCGGAGCACCTTTTTGACCCACGATCGGATCTCCTTCGCGTCCCGCAGGCCGGCGAGAATCTTGGCATGTCCCGCCGAGAGGGTTCCATCGGCGATCAATTTCTGGATATCGGCAGGAAGGTGAAGAATCCTGAGCCGGTTGGTGAGCGCCGACCGACTGCGCCCGAGTTTTTCCGCCAGCTGATCGTGGGTCAGGCCGTGCTTGAGCAGGATTTCCCGCATCGCCTGGGCCTCTTCGACCGGGTTGAGATCCTCGCGCTGGATGTTCTCGATCAGCCCGGCCAGCAAGGCCTCACGGTCGTCGATCTCCTTCATCACCGCGGGGATGTGGGTGACCCCGGCCAGCTTGCAGGCCTGGAACCGGCGCTCGCCCGAGATGATCTGGAACCTGTTGCCCCACCGCCGCACCAGGATGGGCTGAATCACCCCGTGCTGACGGATCGAGGCGGCGAGCTCCCGCAGTTTTTCCTGGTCGAAGGTGCGCCGCGGCTGACGCGGGTTGGGCGTCACCTGCCCGATCGGCAGAAGCTGGAACTCGCGCGGGGAACCGGCAGAATCGGGGGTCGGGATGAGGGGGGCAGTCTCGGTTTCGGGCACAGGAATATCCTCAGAACCTGGATCTGAGGGACACTAGCAGACCGCCGCCGGCTTGTCAAATCCAGGAGGGGAGTACTATAATGACGCAATTGGCCCTGTCCGCCGGCGCGCCGCCCCGCCAGCCGTGCACCCCGGCGGTACCCTGCCCCAGGAGGAGCCCATGACCGATTCCCGCAACGCCCGCCGCCCCCTGCCGGTCGCCCGCCATCGCGTGACCGTCCTCCTGCTGTGGCTGGCCCTGCCCGCCGTCCTCTCCGGCCAGGCCGTGCAGATGACCACCGAGTTCCAGAAGTCCCGCCAGCTTCAGGCTCAGGGCGACTTCGAAGGGGCCATCGCCGCCCTCCAGCCCCTGGTGGCCCAGCCCCAGTTTGCCGCCGGCGCCCAGATCGAGATGGGAACCATCCGTCAGCGGCAGGCGGAAAGCGAAATGTCGAAATCCCTCACCCATTTCAGCGAAGCCGCCTTCTACCTGTCGGAAGGGGTCAAACGGGGCGGCCTGTCCGAGGCCGAACAGCCCAAGATCCTCTACGAGCTTGGCCGCATCTACCAGGAACGGCTCAACGACTATCCCCAGGCGGCCGACGCCTACCTGCAGGTCGTCGAGGGCTTCCCCAACTTCCTTTCCATCGACAAGGCCACCTTCCACCTGGCCACCTGCTATGAGAAACTGGGGAAGCAGAACGAGGCGGCCGGCCTGTACCGTGAACTCGTGGCCAAATACCCCTACAGCTCCTATTTCCAGACCGCCCAGGCCCGTATGAAATCCCTTTCCCCGGGCACCGAAGGCGCCAAGGCCGCCCTCGAACTGCAGGAAGGGCTCGTCGAGGCCGCCCAATCCGACCAGCAGGGGGCCCGGGCCGCCCTCGACCTGGCCGCCATGCACGCCAAGAACGGCAATGTCCGGCAGGCCATCGAGGAATACCGGAAGGTCGCCGCCGAGGCCTCCACCCCCGAACAGGCCACCGAAGCCTACCGCAAGATGATCGCCCTGCTCGACGAAAAGGAGAAGGACTACCAGGGGGCCGCCGCCGCCCTCGAGGAGATGCTTTCCCGCTTCCCCGACGCCCCGGGGATCGACAAGAACCTCATGCGCCTGGGCAAGATCTACGAAAAGGACCTCGACACCTACCACACCCGGGTGGTCGACGGCCGGGTCCAGTACCGCAAGGACACCGACAACACCCTCAAGGCCATCG
>CAZKPI010000189.1:244-6080 GCA_964554555.1 uncultured bacterium | reverse complement strand
ACGACCGGCTCACGGAACGCTTCCCCGATGCCGATGTATCGGCCGAGGCCTATCTGCGGAAAGGGGACCTCTACCTCGACACCCTCAAGGATCCCGACGAGGCGAAAAAGCAGTATGAGGAATTCCTTCAGCGGTTCCCCGACCACGCCCAGGCCGACACCGTCCGGGAGAAGCTGAAAAAGATTGAAAGCGAGTATTAGCCGGTTCCTTCACCCCCTCCTTCCCTTCCCCCCCCGCGGGCCCTGGCTGGCCGCCCTGCTGATCGCCCTGGCCTGCCTCTGCCTGCCGGCCGCCCCCGCGGTCGCCGCCGTCCCGGCCGCCCCCGCGAGCGTGGAACCGTCCGCCGACGCCACCCTCTACGGCCTCTCGGGAACCATGCTCGTTCCCGGGCTCGAGGTCCTGCCCCGCGGCGGCGGCCGCGCCGCCATCCACCTGGTGGGCGGGGACGCCGTCGACCAGGGGTCCCTCAAAGGCGTGTTCGCCTTCTCCGACGACGCCGAGGTCGCCATCATGAAGCGGTTCGGCGTCGGCGACGACCAGTTCGCCTACGACCCCATCCTGGCCGCGAAATACAAGGTGCGGCCCAGTCTCGCCGTCGCCGCCGTCATCGACACCACCACCGGGGTCAAGGATTCGGTCATGCTCCTGACCGGCACCCCGGGCAACCGCGTGGTGCTCGGCCTCGGCGCCAACTTCGCCCTGGAAGGGACCGAGCGCGACGCCCACTTCGGCCGCTATCCCGACCGCCTGTCCCCCGTCGACAACCTGTTCTTCGTCTTCGGCGGCCGCCTCAACCTCGATCCCGACACCGAGATCACCATGGACTACGCCGGAACCGACTTCCTGCTCGGCCTCCGTCACCGCCTCGACGACCGTCTCGCCCTCGACTTCGGCTGTTTCCTGCCCGACCGTCTGCACACCAGGAGCCGGTTCTGCCTCGGAGCCAACTTCGGGTTCTGAGGAATGGCCCGCCTCCTCGTCGACCTCCTGCTGATCGCCGGTCTCACCTTCCTCGCCTGGAAGTATCTCCGTCTGCGGGAGATGACCGCCGGCGGCACCCTGCCCGATCTTGCCTGCCTGGCCGGCCTGGCTTCCCTGTTCGATGCCGCCGAGGGCTACGGGGCTCCCCATGCCTCCGCGGTCGCCGACCTGGCGGAAGCCCTGGGCCGCCGTCTCGGCCTGCCCGAGCCCTCCCTGCTTTCCCTCCGCATCGCCGCCCTCGCCCATGACGCCGGCCAGGTCACCCTGCCCCGCGACCTCTTCCGGAAGGCGGGGCCCCTCACCGCCGAAGAGTGGTTCCTGGTGCGCACCCATCCCCTCATCGGCGAACTCGCCCTGCGGCAGACCGTTCCCGACCTCTCGGAGGTCCCCTCCCTGATCCGCTGGCATCACGAGCGGTGGGACGGCGCCGGCTACCCCGACCGCCTGCAGGGCGAGGAGATCCCCCTCGGCGCCCGGATCCTGGCTCTGGCTGATGCCGTCTCCGCCCTGGGCCAGGCCCGGCCCCACCGTCCCGCCCGCCCGCCGCGCGAGGTGCGGGCCGAACTCCTGCGGGAGACCGGCCTGCAGTTCGACCCGGCCGTGGTCCAGGCCTGGATTGCCCTCCGCGGCGGGGCCGACGCCTGAGCCGCCCCGCGTTCTTCCCCGCCCGCCCGGCTCCCGCCGCCCTGGGAGGCCTCTGACCATGCGCTTCCAGCCCTCCTGGATCCTCGAGTCCCTGCCCGCCGGCGAGGTCGACTCCCTGTTCCTGCCCCTGGCCCCCAGGGCCCCGAGCCTCCTGTGGTTCAAGCGGCGCGGGCTCCGGATCTACGCCAACGATCCGGTCGAGAGCCGCGCCATGCTATTGCGGGCCCTGGTGCAGAACCAGGGGGAGCTGTTCTCCGAAGAGAACCGCCGCAAGTTCAACCAGGTCATCCGCAAGCCCCTCGACCTGGCGATGAACCCTTTCCGGACCTGGGAGGACCGGCCATTCTCGCGGGCCCAGCTCGACTACCTGTTCTACTGGCGTGAGGCGGCGCTCGAGATCCCCCAGGTGACCCAGCGCGAGCTGTTCTGGGCCGCCGCCTGGCAGGTGATGGCCTACTGGGTGGGCCTGGCCCGGGTCGGCCAGGCGCCGGCCCTCGCCCCTGACGAGGCCATGGCCGTCATGCTTGACCGGCAGAAAGACCTCGTCTTCGCCGGGCAGGAACCCGTCTACGCCCTGAACCTGCCCCTCGGCGAACTGGGGGAGGAGGTCGAGGCCGGGGTCTTCCTCCTGCCCCTGCTCTTTCCCGAAAAGATCCGGCCGGAGAACGACCTGGAAGTGCTTTTCCACGCGTGGTTCCGGGGGGCGGGCGATCTCCTGGCCGCCCGCACTGAGATCGAACAGGCCCGGCGGGGCTGGGTCCAGCGGTGGGACGCCGCGCCCGCCTTCCCCGACATCCTGCGCAAAGCCGGTCACGCCCGCTTTGCCGTGGTGACCTGGTCGGGAAGCGACCTCCCTCCGCGTTTCCATGAGGAGGCGGTGGCCGACCCCGTCCGGCGGGCCTTCGCCGGATCCTTCCCCGTCTCGACCCTGCGGTGCAAGGCGGCCTCCCGCCACGAGGACGACTACGACTTCCTGCTCGTGATGAAGCGCGCGTCTCCGGCGGGGCCAACCCTTCCCCGGTAAGTCCCGCCATCCGCCATGACAACGGGCGGACATGCCTGGCCGCGGCTTCCAGCCGGACCTGCCTCGCGGCCGGGACGGCCCACCGTCTCTGCCCTGTCGGGATGCGCTGACCGCCTTCCCAAGGATCATCGGGGATTTCCGGGAAGGCTTCTTCCCTTCCCTTCGGAGGGCTTCTGTGCTACCATACCGGCCATGGTGCAACGACGTGCCATTCCCCTTTGCGCGCTTCTGCTGGTGCTGGCCGCCGGCATGGCGGGAGCCGAAACCGCCCGTTTTTTCATGGGCGAGGACATCCACGGTCCCGACGGTCTGCTCATCAGCGTCAACCAGATACAGCGGCAGGCCTTCACCGGTGGTCTGTCCTCCGAGAAAAAGGAGCAGATCGAGGTTCAGCTGACCTTTGTCAGCACCGGCCGGGCCTCGATTCCCATCGATCCCCTGAAGGATTTCACCCTCGGGTTCGGCGGCACCCCGTTTTCCCCGGTGGCCCAGGCCGGGGCCGGCAGTCTCGATCGCCCGTTCACGGTCAACCCCGGCACCCAGAGCCGCGGCAGTCTCGTCTTCCTGGTGCCCGCCGGCGAGGCGCGGGGTTCCCCCGAGCTCCGGTTCACCGGGGCGTCCGAGGCCCTGGTCATCGTGTGCGATCCCGAGCTGGCGGTCCTCTTTGACAAGAGCCAGGCCGGCCCTCTGGGCCCCGACGACGGGCTCAAGCTGGGCCGCCATCTGTACGAGGCCGAGCGGTATCTCGAGGCCCGGCAGGTGCTCGACGCCTCCCTCGGCCGGGCCGGGACCGACCCCCGGCTTCTCCTGCAGTTGGCCCTGGTCGAACAGAAGCTCGGCAACCAGGACGAATCCCGGGCCTGTTTGACCCGCATCAACCTCCAGGCCCGGTTCGATCCCGAAGATGCCCTGCTGTTGGCCCGCCAGGCCTTCGAGCTGGGCGAATACCCCCTCGCCCAGCGGGTGCTCGAACCCCTGGCCGGCGAGGGCCGCCTGGCCGACAAAGACCTCCTTCTGCTGGCCCGCGTCCTGTACTACCAGAAGGAATACGATCGCGCCGAAAAGATGCTGGCCGACCTCCAGGCCCGCGGGTTTTCCGACAAGGTGCTGTTCTTCACGCTCGGCAACATCGCCGAGAAACGCGATGATCTCAACGGGGCCATGCGGTGGTGGGAAAAGGCCTACCAGGCCGATGCCACCTACTACGAGGCCCTGTTCAACCTGGGGGTCGGCTATTACAAGACCGACGACCGCCGGAAGGCCGGCGAAGCCTGGCGCAAGGTGCTTTTGCTCAATCCCGACCCCGAAACGCGCCAGATCGCCGAGGACGCCCTGCGCAGTCTCGAATGACCCTCCCTCCCCTTCCCGGCATCTCTCATTCCACCCGAAAGTGACGGCAAACGACATATGGCACGCCAACGACTGGTCAGCGGAATGCGCACCACCGGCTCCCTGCATCTCGGTCACCTTCTCGGCACCCTCGAGAACTGGGTCCGCCTGCAGGACGACTACGAATGCTTCTACTTCGCCGCCGTCTGGCACGCTTTCACCGACCGGCTGAAGATCGAGAACCTCCCCGCCGTCGTCGAGGAGATGATCATCGACTGGATGAGCGTCGGCATCGACCCCGCCAAGGCCGTCCTCTTCCGCCAGTCCTCCCTGTGGGAGCACGCCGAACTGTCGACCATCCTGGGCATGTACACCCCGCTGGGCTGGCTCGAACGCTGTCCGACCTTCAAGGACGACGTGCGCGACGACGAGAGCCGGGCGCAGGTCTCCCTGGGGAAGCTGGCCTACCCGGTGCTGATGACCGCCGACGTGGCCGTCTACAAAGCCGAGGTGGTGCCGGTCGGCCGCGACCAACTGCCCCATCTCGAACTGTCCCGTGAGATCCTGCGCCGGTTCAACGGCCAGATCGCCCCCATCTTCCCCGAACCCAAGGAATTGTTGTCCGAGGTGCCCCTCCTGTTGGGCATCGACAACCGCAAGATGTCGAAATCCTACGGCAACGCCATCGAACTGCGCGAGTCGCCCGACTCGCTCAAGCAGAAGATCCACCTGATGATCACCGATCCCCAGCGGGTCCGGCGCCACGATCCCGGCAACCCCGACGTCTGCACCGTCTACGCCTACCACCGCATCTTCACTCCCGACCGCCTGCCGGAGATCGCCGCCGCCTGCCGGTCCGCCGGCATTGGTTGCCGCGACTGCAAGGGCATCCTGTTCGAGCGGCTCGAAGGCCGGCTTGCCCCCATCCGCCAGCGGCGCCTCGACCTCGAAAAGAAGCCCGGCCTGGTGCGCGAGGTCCTGGCGGCGGGCGAGCGGCGCGCCCACGAGGTCGCCGCCCAGACCATGGACGAAGTCCGCCGCGGCCTCGGCTTCCTGGGGTGACGCCGGCGTGACCAGCCCCGCCTACCAGGTCAAACTGCCCGTCTTTGAAGGGCCCTTCGACCTCCTCTACCACCTCATCGAAGAGCAGAAGGTCAACATCTACGACATTCCCATCGCGGCCATCACCGCCCAGTATCTCGACTACCTGCACATGATGGAGATCCTCGACATGGAGGTGGCCAGCAGTTTTTTGATCATGGCCGCCACCCTGCTCGAGATCAAGTCCAAGATGCTCCTGCCCAGGGAACAGCCCGCCCCCGGCGACTTCCAGGTCGAGGAGGGCGACGAGGGCGTGCCGGTCGAGGGCGACGCCCGCGCCGGCCTGGTCGAAAAACTGCTCGAGTACAAGAAGTTCAAGCTCCTCGCCCTTTCCCTGCGCGAGCTCGAACGGCAGAACTCCCGCCTGTTCGCCCGCGGCCTCACCGGCGAGTTCCATCCCGAAGAGATTCTCCAGATCCAGCTTGCCCCCGCCGACCTCCTCACCTTCTACCAGAACCTGGTCCGGCGGCGGCTCAACCCGCCCGTCCACCGCGTCGTCCTCGACCGTTTGTCGATCGAGGAGAAGATCCGCGAGATCCGGCGCCTGCTCGACGCCCGACGGGAGTCCGTCCCCTTCCGCGAGCTGGTCAAGGAACCCGGCAATCGCGCCCAGACCGTCCTGGCCTTCATGGCCATCCTCGAAATGACCAAGGCCGGGGAGATCTCCCTGCGCCAGTCCGGCAACTTCAAGCCCGTCCTCATCTGCCGGCGCGACCCCGCCGACCAGGCCGCGCCGCCCGCCGGTTCCGATCCCGA
>CAZKPI010000189.1:0-207 GCA_964554555.1 uncultured bacterium | reverse complement strand
GATCACCCCTCCGCCGCTTCCGCCTCCCCGTCGCCCGCTTCCACCCAGGGCCCCGCTCCGGCGGCCGGGCCGGCGGCCGCCCGCGATGAGGCCCTGCTGACCGCCGCGCTCGACGGCCTGTTGTTCGTTCACACCCAGCCGCTGGCCTATCCGCGGCTGGCCGAACTGCTCGGCCTCCCGCCCGAGGAGACCGAGGCCCTGGTCCTG
>CAZKPI010000188.1:5226-8185 GCA_964554555.1 uncultured bacterium | reverse complement strand
CCGCCGCCAGGCCGCCGACCGGTGGCCCGGCCTGGTCCGCGACGGGTGGGTGACCCGGCCGGAGGCGCCCGGCACCGTCCAGGCCGACCGCGAGCGACAGCGCGCCTTCGAAGAGGCCCAGCGGGCGAAGGCCGGCGCGGCGGCGGCGAAGGAATGGCGGCGCCGGCTGGGATGGGTTCTGCTGGCCGTGACCGCCGTTGTCCTGGCCCTCGGGTCCTGGCAGACGGGCCTGGTGACCCTGGTCACGGCGAAGATCCTCCGCTTCCTTCTGCGCCTGGTGCGCCTGCTCCTCTACGGGCCCGAGCCTGAGGCCCCCGCCGCACGCGGCTATGACCCCGGCCGCGGCGGCCGCCTGTATGAGGAACTCCAGCGTCCGGCCAGCCCCGATTTCCACGCGAAGGACCTGGTGCGGCTGTTCAACGAGTTCCTGCGGCTGATGGCCGAGATGGCCGGCCAGCCGCGGCAGGCCTCGGAAACCGCCGCCGAGTATCTGTACCGGGTCCGGGCCTTGCACGATCTGCCCGAGCGGGAGTGCGCCGCCGTCGTGACCGCGTTCAGCGCGGCGTTGTATGGGAAGAAGAGCGTGCCGCACGAGTCGGTGCGCGTGTTCCGGGAGAGCCTGCGGGTCCTGCTCCAGCACATGCTGGAGCGGCAGGCCCCCGATTATTCCACGACGGCGCCCGGCGCGCCGCGGGAGGGGTGAGAGGCACCGCCATGGAAAGATGGTTCTTCGAAACGGTGGGTTTTCTGATCAGCCTGTTCGGCACGGTGGTGGTCTTCTGGGGAGTGGCGGAAGCCTTCCTCGGGTTCCTGCGCACCAAACGGCGGCTGGCCGGGGAGGCGGCGGCCGAAGCGCTGGCGGCCATCCGGCGCCGGCTGGGAGCGCACCTCCTGCTGGGGCTCGAAGTTTTCATTGCCGAGGACATCATCAACTCGGTGATCCGCCCCAGCTGGGAAAAGGTCGGCATGCTGGGGGCCATCGTGGTCATCCGCACCGTGCTCAGCCACTTCCTGCACCGCGAACTGGCCGAAGAGGAACGGGGAAAGGCCGCCTCCATTGCAGGGGCGGCCAGGCCCACGCTCGGCGGCACCCCTCCGGCCAAGGAAGAGTGAACATGCAACCGCTCAGGGATCACATTCTGACGTTCGTGGGCATCCTGGTGTTGGTGCTCATCCCCGGTCGGGGCCGTGCGGCCGACGGTGAGGCATGGCCCCCGCGGGTTCCCAACGCCTTCGAGGAGGTCCTGCGGGCCCGGGCGGAACTGAAACGGGCCATCCGCCTATCGTCCGTCGGCCGCCGTGGACCGACCGAAATGGACGTTCCGCGGGAAGGGGGGAGCCCTTCCGACATCGGGTCGGTCGACACGGGGGAGGACGGCCCCGCCGGCGGCCAGGCCACGGCCCCACTCCCCAACGGGGCCCCGGACCAGGTCGCCGGGGGCCCTGCCGACCAGGGGGAACTCCAGGCCGGCGACCGGGCCTGGTCCTTCGACGCGGGGATCCCCCTGGCCGACGAATGGGTCTTCCTCAAGGGCGGGTCCTTCGGCCTGTGCAGTGACGACATCGTCATCTTCGTCCTGTTCCATCCACGCAAGGACATCCTGAAAATCCTGTCTGCGAACTACACGGGAACCGTCGAGACCGGCCGGTTTCTCATCGACGACAGCCGGCGCCGGATCGTTGTCAGCCAGGAGTGCCTGGGCAACGATCCTCCCCGCCGGTTCGTCATCGATCAGGGGGTGCCCCGCGCCGACCGACGTTTCGACCAGGCTTTCGTCGAGGCGTTCCGTCATCTGGCCGCCCGCCTGCAGGTGCCTCCCCGCCGGTACTCCTATTCGCGGGAACTTTCCTTCCAGGGCCCGGACCGCCGGCCATGCCTCGAACTCAGGGTTTCCCCCCTTGACGGCGAGTCCCCGGAAGTGCCAGGAACCATCCTCCTGGGTTTCGACGAAGACGACGGCCGGGTGACCACGACGTTCCCGTCACCCTGATCCAGAGGTGGAACCGCCCGACCGGATCGATGGTCAGGCCATGGCCGGGTCTTGACCGGAAGCGGTTGAAGCGGCCCGGGGCTTTTCGCTCCACCGGAGGCGGACGTTCTTTCCTGCTCAGGAAAACCGCCCCTCCGCAGGGGAGGGGCGGTCGGAGCGGATCAGGGGAACCGCGCGTCCGGAAAACCTGACGCCGGACGTCAGCCGTTCCGGTCAGCGGTTGGCCTTGGCGAACTCGTCCATCAGCTTGGCGAGGGCGCGGGCGCCGTCGACGGGCATGGCGTTGTAGACGGAGGCGCGACAGCCGCCGACACTGCGGTGGCCCTTCAGGCCGTCGAGCTTCTGCTTCTTGGCCTCCTCGAGGAACTTCGCCTCCAGTTCCTCGGTCTTCAGCCGGAAGACGATGTTCATCTTCGACTGGCAGGCCTTCGGCACCGGGCAGGTGTAGAACCCGTTGGAGCGGGCGATCGCATCATAGATGATGCTCGACCGTTCGGCCGCCAGCTTCTCGGCCGCCGGCAGGCCGCCGATGCCCTTCAGCCATTCCATGGTGAGCTTGATCGCCCAGATGGTGAAAACCGGGGGCGTGTTGTACATCGAGTTCTCTTTGACGTGGAGCCGGTAGTCGAGGTAGTTGATGATGCTCTCCGGGCACTTCTTCAGCAGGTCCTCGCGGATGATGACGATGCAGGCGCCGGCGGGGCCGGCGTTCTTCTGGGCGCCCGCGTAGATCAGGTCAAACTTCTCGACGGGCACGCGGCGGCTCATGAAGTCGGAGGACATGTCGCAGAACAGCGGCACATTGCCGACGTCCGGCCAGTCCTGCCATTGCACCCCGCCGATCGTCTCGTTCGAGGTCATGTGGAAGTAGGCCGCGCCGGGGCTGGCCTTCAGGCTCTTGGGGTCGGGCAGGTTCAGGTAGTTGTCGGCCTTGCCGTCCCAGACGATGTTGATCTTGCCCACCTTCT
>CAZKPI010000188.1:4998-5208 GCA_964554555.1 uncultured bacterium | reverse complement strand
AGGCGCCGGTGTTGGTGTAATCGGCCGTCTTGCCGCCCCACAGGAAGTTCATCGGGATCATCCCGAACTGCAGGGTGGCGCCGCCGCCCAGGATCAGGACTTTGTGGGTGTCGGGAACACCGAGGATTTCCTTGATGAGGGCGAGGCACTGGTTGTGCATCTCGTCGACCACCTTGCCGCGGTGGCTCATCTCGATGAGGGACATCCCCT
>CAZKPI010000188.1:0-4988 GCA_964554555.1 uncultured bacterium | reverse complement strand
GATCTCGTCGCGGATCTTCTCGAGGACGGGAACCGGCAGGATGGACGGTCCTGCGCTGAAATTGAAGATGCGGGCCATGGACTTCTCCTTTGCGAATGTTCTGGTCACCGGGCCCCCGGCGTCCCGGGCGGGACGGCGCGGGGGGCGGGAACGGACTCGGTCAGCGGGCGAGATGGGAAATGACGATTTCGGCGACCTCCTTGCCGGCGCGGGACTGCCCCTCGTCGGTCGAGGCGCCCAGGTGCGGCAGGGCGATCACGTTCTGGTGCTTGACCAGGTCGAGATTCGTGGTGGGTTCCTTCTCCCAGACGTCGATGCCGGCCGCGGCCACGGTGCCGTCATTGAGGGCGGCCAGCAGGGCCTTCTCGTCGACGGTGCCGCCGCGCGCGCAGTTGACCAGGAAGGAACCCTTCTTCATCAGCTTGAACTGGGCCTCGCCCAGGGTCGGGCCGGCGGCCTTGTCGAAGGGGATGTGCAGGCTGACGAAATCGCTCTGCTTCAGAAGGTCTTCCAGGGACACCATCTTCACGTAGGGGAGGGGGCTCTGCTTGATGACCGCATCGAAGGCGACCACCTTCATCCCGAAGGCCTGGGCGCGGAGGGCCACCGCCTGCCCGATGCGGCCGATGCCGATCAGGCCGAGGGTCTTTTCATACAGCTCGCATCCCTGGAAGGACTTCTTGTCCCACTCGCCGTTCTTCATCGAGATGTTGGCCCGGCCCACCTTGCGGGCGAGGGCGAGCATCAGGCCGAAGGCCAGCTCGGCCACCGAGATGGTGGTACAGGAAGGGGTGTTGGCGACCTTGATGTTCCGCTCCTTGGCGGCCGCCTGGTCGACGTTGTCCAGGCCGACCCCGGCCCGGGCAATCAGTTTGAGGTCCTTGCCGGCCTCGATGACGGCACGGGTGACCTTGGTGGCTGACCGCACCACGATGGCGTGGTAGCCGGGAATCTCCTTCAACAGCTCTTCGGGGGTCAGCTTGTTCTTGTAGGCGACCTCGAGGGCGGGGTGCTTTTTCAGCATCTCCACGGCCTGGGCGTCGAGGGAGTCGGCGATGAGAACCTTGGCTTTCTCTGGCATGGAACAGGGCTCCTTTCCTTGATGATGATGGAATTCTCAACCGCACGCCCACCCTAGCACCCGTCCTGTTTCGTGTCAACCCGCAGGCGGTTCCGATGCTGTCGTGGCCCTGGTTTCCGGCCGACCAGACCCTCCCCGGCCCGGGACCGACGGTCCCGACATCGCCCGCGGCCCTCCCCGACGCCGGTCGGAAAGGGCGGCGTTCCGACCCGCCAGGGGCTTGGCCGGCGGCGCGGCCGCTCATTCCCATCCCGGCCACGGCGGCCTGAGACCGCCGTTTGGCCAACCGCCCGGGGCCGCCTGACCGATCTTCTTGAGCGGGATGGGGTGCCGTGGTATCCTGACGGCAGTTCGATGGAGGGAAGATGCCATGAACGTGCGTTCCCGTTGCTTCCTGATGCTGGCCGTCTGGGCCGGCCTGCTGATCGGTGCGGTCCTGCCCGTCCTGGCGCAGGACGAAGACGAATCCATGCAGGATGCCCGCCTGTTGTTCAAGTCCGCCCTCGACCTGAAAAAGCAGGGGAAGCTCACCGAAGCCGCGTTGGCTTACGAGCAGGCCGTCCGGAAGAACCGCGCCATCCTGGGCGAAGATGACCAGGGTCTCATCGCCGAACTGCAAAAGGTCTTCGAGAGCCGGCTCGCCAGCGCCCCTGATGACATCAAGTCCCTCGAGGGATTGGGGTTCCTCCATGCCGTCTGCCATTCCGATTTCCCCAAGGCCCTGACCTATTACGAGAAGGTCATCCAGTTGTCCCCCGACCAGGGCGTTCGCGAGCGCACCGCCTTCCTTGTCGAACGCCTGCGCGCCATGGGCGACCAGGCCGCCAAGGTCCAGGAGGACATGGCCACCAGCCAGCGCGACGAGCGACTGAAGGAATGGGCCGAGATGGAAAAGCAGGAAGCCCTGGCCGCCCAGACCGCCCAGGAGCAGAAAGAAGCGGCCACCATCGGGGCCCTCGGCAAGACCAAGGAAGATCTGGAGGCCCGCATTCCCCAAATGGAAGACGAGCTCAAGGCCCTCGAGGAGGAATACAAGAAAGCCAACCGCCTCTGGTATACCCTGAAGGACGACCGCTACGACCGCAAGCGCGACCGCCTCGAGAAGGAGATCGAACAGAAGAAGCAGGCCCTCGAGGAGGCCAAGGACAAGCTCGAGGAGGCCACCAGCAAGCTCGACGCCTACGACGCCGCCCAGGAAAAGAAGAACGCTCCCAAGCCCGGCCCCGGCGGCGAGACACCCGCCACTCCCGAAGCGGGCACCCCGCCCGACGGCCAGCCCGCCGCGCCCGAAGGGAATCCGCCGATCATCGCTCCGGGCGACCCGGGAGCCCCGCCGCCCGATCAGCCGGGCGACCAGCCGATGCCCCCGGCTGACCAGCCGCTCACCCCGATCCAGCCCGGTCTTCCCGACGCGCCGGCCCCCGACACCGACCCCGTCCTCCCCGCGCTTGGCGACGGCTCCGCCCCCCCTGCCGACGGCGGGGAGTGACTCCTCCGTCCCGTCCGGCCTGAATAGGAAAAACCCGCGCCCGGCTTCTCCCGGGCGCGGGTTCTGGCCGCGCGGCTGGCGGTATTACAGGCTCAGGGCCTCCACCGGGCACACGGACACGCAGGCGCCGCACTCGATACAGCCGTCGCCTTTGTAGTTGGCCTTGCCGTCTTTCATTTCCAGCACTTCGACCGGGCAGGTCCCGATGCAGGCCCCGCAACCCGTGCACTTGTTCTTGTCGACTTTGATCGCCATTGCTGATTCCTCCAGATGGATTTGCGTCCTGCCACGTGGGCGGAAAGACGCGCCATACTACAGTACCACCCTGGAAAAGTAAAGCGGGCTTCCCGATCGCCTCCGGACAGTCCCGGGCAACCCCTGCCCGCCCTTGTTCGCCGCGGCGGGCAGGGGTTGCGCACCCGCGACCCGATGGCGGGAGCGGCTGGATTGTGGTAATATTCCCCACCTTCGCCCCGGGGGAGGAGGCTCCCCCAATCACGAGATCAGGAGGGTCTGCCTGGTATGGCCAAGAAGTTGAATTCACCCCTGGGCCGCGTCAAGGAACACCTGCAGAAGCTGGCCAAAAAGCCGTTCAAAGGACGGTACCGGGTTCCCGGCCTGTGGTCCCCGGTCGGCACCGAAGCCGCCGACGGCCAGCCCCCCGCCGAGGTCCATCCGGCCAAATTCTTCCTGTCGCACCTCGAGGCCATCGACGCCGCGGCCGACCGTTCCATCGACCCCCTGAAGTCCCTGAACGGCCAGAAGGAAGGCGGGAAACACGGTTCCTGGATCGCCAGCGGCTCGATTTACAACGTGTTTGTCCGCCTCACCACCGCCTTCGACCACGACGGCGACTCCCGCCTCGGTACCGGCGGGAAGGATCCCACCCTCAACGCGGACGGCATGCGCGAGACCGGCACCTTCCTCAAGACCATTGCCCTGCTCGGCCACATCCGGCGTCTCGGCTGTACCACCGTCCACCTCCTGCCGGTGACCGCCATCGGCCGCGACGGCAACAAGGGCCTGCTGGGCTCCCCCTACGCCATCAAAAACCCCTACCGCCTGGAGGCCTCCCAGGCCGACCCCCTGCTCGACATGCCGGTCGATGACCAGTTTCGCGCCCTGGTCGAAGCCTGCCACCTGCTCGGCATGCGCGTCATCGTTGAATTCGTCTTCCGCACCGCCAGCAAGGATTCCGACTGGACGCTCGAGCACCCCGACTGGTTCTACTGGATCGACGAACAGGTGCCCGACCGCCAGGTGGGTGAAACCGATCTCGAGGCCGCCCGCCGCCAGTACGGCAACCCGATCTTCACGCCCGAGGAACTGAAGGTCATCAACGACAAGGTGAGCCGCAACGATTTCCACGACCTGCCCGCGCCTCCCGAGACCTACCGCCGCTTCTTCCAGGCGCCTCCGGCCAAGGGGAAGGTCAGGATCGACGCCCAGGGCCGGGTGCGCGGCACCTCGGTCGACCCCGCCACCGGCAAGACGGTCACCGTGCGCATTCCCGGGGCCTTCGCCGACTGGCCCCCCGACGACAACCAGCCGCCCTGGGGCGACGTGACCTACCTGCGCATGTACCGTGACGAGAACCCCGCCGCGCCGCGCTTCAACTACATCGCCTACAACACCATCCGCATGTACGACGCCGCCCTGGCCCGCCCCGAACTGGCCAACCGCCCCCTCTGGGACAAGATCCGCGACCTCGCCCCCTACTACCAGGACCAGTTCGGCATCGACGGCGTGATGGTCGACATGGGCCACGCCGTGCCGGTCCCCCTGATGCAGGAGATCATCGCCGCCCGGGCCAAGGATCCCGACTTCTGCTTCCTGTCCGAGAACTTCGCCATCGAACAGAGCAGTGTCGATGCGGGCTACAACGCGGTCGTCGGCTACGCCTGGTGGGTCGAGTACAAACGGGAAGGGATGATGGGCCTGCTCGACCACGTCGGGGTGCGAGGCGTGCCCCTGCCGTTCTTTGGCGCGGTCGAGAACCACAATACCCCACGGGCCGCCGGCCGGCCGGGCGGCGAGCGCTATGCCGCCTATGCCTTTCTGGTCAACACCTTCCTGCCCCGGTCGATCCCCTTCATCCATGCCGGATTCGAGCTGGGCGAGACGATGCCGGTCAACACCGGCCTCGATTTCTCGAACGCCGACCTCGAGAAGTTCCGCGGCCAGGCCCTGCCCCTCTTCGACCCTGCGGCCCTGCGCTGGGAAGGGACCCACCCGATGCTCGGCATCACCCGCTGTATCCTCGACCTCCGGGCCCGCTTCCGCGACACCGTCGACGGCACCGGCCCCGGCTGTTTCGTCCCCCTGGCCACCGGCAACCCGGACGTGATGGCCTTCCTGCGCAAAGGCGGGACGCACACCCTGATGGTGCTGTTCAACCGCAACCTCGACCTCGAACTG
>CAZKPI010000187.1:5146-8192 GCA_964554555.1 uncultured bacterium | reverse complement strand
GGCCGGAGGGGGGCGCGGCTGGCCATTCCAGGACTTCCGGGTAGGCTCAGTCGTCGCCGCTCAGGGTGTCTTCCGGCGAGGAGATGGTCTCCGAGGAGGTGGCACTGATGACCGTCGCGGTGGACGAGGCCACGGTACCCGAGGCAGTGGCCGCGTCATCGGACGAGGCCGAATCCTCGGACCGGACCGGGTAGAAGATGCTGGGCGGCAGGGGAACCACGTTGGCGTCCTTGACGATCATCCGGCCGGATGTTTCGTCGGTGGCGGTGGTCAGGCCCATCTTGGCGGCCCATTTCTGGATGCGGTTCTCGATGACCTCCTTGCTGGGCATGGTGCCGGAGGGGGCGAAGATTTCGGGGCCCAGGGGCACGGGCTTGCCGCTGGCATCCTTGACCTGCAGGCGGCCGTGGGCATCGGTGAAGGTGGTGAATCCCTTTTCGCTGGCGAAGGCCTTGATGCGGCTTTCGATCTCTTCCTTGGAGGGCGGGGTCAGGGGACCGGGCGCCGACGGATCGGCGGCACTGGAGGTGGAGGAGGCGGTGGCGGAGGAGGTGTCATCCTTCGCGACGGTCGAGGTGGCGCTGGCCGACCGGCTGGTGCTGGAGGTGGAGCCGCTGGAGGACGAAGAAGAGGTGGAGGTGGTGGAAGAGGCCGTACTGGCACTGGAGCTGGCGGTCGAAGAGGAGGTGGTGGAGGAGGAGCTCAACTGGGCCAGGGCCTCGCTCGCACGGCGTCCCGCCTCGGGATCGATGCCGCCGGAGGCATGATTCTTGGCATCCTGGTACCAGGTCTTGGCATTGGTGAGGTCACCCTTGGCTCTCGCATCATCGGCCTTGCCGAGGAAGATCCAGGCGCGGACCCGGGCCAGGCGCGGGGCGTCCATGCCGCGTTTCTCGGCCTCCACCGTGAAGCCCCAGGCGTCATCGCGCTTGCCGGCGGCATTGGCGGCCCAGGCCATCTTCTCCCAGCTTCCGGCCTGATTGGGATCCAGATCCTTGGCGGCGGTGAAGTGCCACAGGGCGCCCATGAAGTCGCCACGGTTGTAGCAGTCGTCGCCAGCCTTGATCGCATCGGCGGCCGAAGGGGCGGCCAGTGCGGGGTGGACGGTCAGCAGGAGCACCCCGAGGACAACGGCCAGCAGAGGAACTGAGCTGATGAGAGTGGTTCGTTTCATATGACTTCCTCCTGATGATGAATTGGATGATTTTGTCGAGGTCACCAATGGGTTGCCGGACACCCTGCCCGTGTGACACCTTTTTTCAACGCTCCGTTTGGATGCCTGCGGAAACCGCATGGCGAGCTTTTCTCCTGGGAACGCGGCCGTGTTCCCAAGCCGGAATCAGGGTCCATAAGCTTTGCCCCCATGGGGAACGGAGGGGAACAGCCCTTTGGCCGACGTGAAAGGGGTTCACCGGTCATTTCCGAACGTCCTGGCCGAAGCTTACTCCGGTCCGTTCCCGTGGTTCAATCCCCAAGGAGGGTGTCCTCCGGTGAGGTGATCGAGGGGGTGGCCGGTGCCAGGGGAGCGTCAACGGCGGCGGAGGCAGGAACCGGCCTGGTGGTCGAGGCGGCCGACGGGGGGTGGTCAGGCTCCCGCCCGGGAACCAATGGGGCAGTCGCCGGGCCATGCGGGGGGGGCACCTCCCCGGGGCCGGCCCAGGGGCGCGAAGGCCCGTGGGGAAAGAAGGTGCGGCTTTCGGAGGCGGTCATCTCGCGGGGATCCTCGTTGCCGCTGACCCGCAGGCGTCCCTCGTGCAGGTGGATGGTGGTGGCCGTCGGCGAGGCCACCACGGTGAAGTCGGTGCCGACCACCGTGACCACCGCGCAGGGGGTCTCGACCGCGAAACCGGTGCCCTGCGGCAGGATCCGGCAGTGCACCTGCCCCGCTTCGAGGGTCAGCCGGTCGGCGGCCGGCACAAAGACGGCCCCGGGCGCGAACGCCAGGATCCCGGCCCCCATCGAGGCGACCGCCTCCTCCTGGCACCGGTAGCGGTGGCCGAAAGCCGGTTGGATCCCGGCGGGGCCGGCTCCCGGGCCATCAACCGGCACCAGGGTTCCCCGAGCCAGGTGGAGGCCGGAAACCGCGACCTGGACCGGGCGGCCGGGCCCGCCGGCCGGGTGCGGGCGACCGGCCAGCCAGACCCCGATGACGAGCAGGGCGAGGGCCGCCGGGGCCAGGGCCCACCGGCGGCCGGCCAGTCCGGCCACCAGGGCTTCGAACCACCCGGGTTCGGCGGCGGCGGGCGACGTTCCCCTCGACGGGGCGACCGCCGGGGTGCCGTTCCCGGGAGAACCGGGGGCGCGGGCGGATGACGCGGGTCGCGGCGAGCCTTCGGGACGGGTGCCGGGCACCTGGAACGGGGTTCCGGTGGGGGTGAGGGCGGCCACCTCGCGGCGGAGACTGTCCACCAGGCTTCGCTGTCGGTCGAGAGCCTGACGGCAGTCGGCACATTCGGCCAGATGCCGGGTCACGATTTCCCTGTCGGCGGTCTCGCACCCCGGATCATCGTAATCGGACAACAGCTCGGCGATTTCCCGGCAGGTCGTCTTCATGCCGCCACCTCCCGCAGTTGGGCCAGGGCGCGCCGGCACCTCTGCCGGATCGCCGCCTCGTTCATGTCCACCATGGGGCTGATTTCCTGGTAGGGAAGGTCCTCGATGTAGTGGAGCCAGACCAACAGGGCATCCATCGGGGGAAGCCGGTCCAGCAGGTTCAGCCGGCCGCCGCCCTCCTGACTGGCTCTTTCCGCCGCCGCCTCCGGGTCATCGGCGGCCGGCGCGGCGGGGTCCTGGCCGGCCGCCGACTGCTGGAGAACCCGGGCCTCGACCCGGCCCTGACGTGCATGATGGAGGCACTTCCGATAGGTCATGCCGTAGAGCCAGGATTTCAACCGGCTGGGGTCACGCAGGCGGGACAGATCCTGGAATGCGGTCAGGAATACTTCCTGGACCAGGTCGGGCGAGTGGATGGGGGTGCGGAAAAACCGGGTCACAAAGCCTTCCAGCCGCCCTTGATAGCGGATCACCAGCCGTTCGAAATCCCGGG
>CAZKPI010000187.1:0-5107 GCA_964554555.1 uncultured bacterium | reverse complement strand
GACGATGTCCGCATCCGACCTGGAGCCGCTGGTGGGGTTTGCGGGTACCATACCCCCTGGATTTCCTCCCTCTCCATCGTGAAAATGGAATGGCTCAGCCTATTCCTTTCTCTCCCCTCATGCAATTCCTTCGCACGTGGTCACCAATTTCCCAAAGCGATCAGGGGCGGACCGGTTCGGGCCCCGGTCGCGGGCGGTTTGGATGCCGGCCGCCGTTGATGACGACGATTTTGACCAGATGATTCACGACAGTCCTCCTTGGAAAAGGTGATCCCCACGTGGGATCACCTGTAGGTTCCGCCGGAGGAAGCTCCGTGACAGGGAATTTCCTGATGGCCTTTCGGAAAGGCAGGCAGGGGTTTTGCCCCTTCACCTCACCATGGCCCTGGACCCTGGCGGCTGGCCGGGTGAACGCTGACGCGTCCGCCACACGGGCGGTTTGCTTCGCGGATGGTTGGCCGGGCGGCGGATCATGGTCCGTGGCGGCGCCCTTGGCCCGGTGGGCCTTTCCCGGACGGCGGTCAGTCGAGCCGCTTGGAGAAGCGGAGGGCGCTGAGGGTCAGGATGCCGACCCCGAAGCCGAGCAGGATCAGCGTCTGCGGCCAGACGACCTCGAGACCGATGCCCTTCAGGTAGACGCCGCGGATGATCTCGAGGAAGTAGCGCAGGGGCACCAGCCGCGACAAGGCCTGCACGGGGGCGGGCATGTTGTCGATGGGGAAGATCAGCCCCGACAGCATGATCATCGGGAACAGGAAGAAGAAACAGCTGATCACCGCCTCCTGCTGTGTCTCGGAGATCGTCGAGACGAAGATGCCCAGACCCAGGCTGGTCAGCAGGAACACGCAGATCAGCCCCACCAGCAGGGTCAGACTGCCCACCGGGAAGACCCGGAACCAGCCCATCGCCACCGCCAGCACCAGGGCTGTGGTCACCAGCCCGCTCAGGAAGAAGGGAAGCGTCTTGCCCAGGATGAACTCCCAGGGCCGGATCGGCGTGACGATGATCTGCTCGAGGGTGCCGACCTCCTTCTCCTTGACGATCGACAGCGCGGTCTCGATCATCGTCACCAGGAACAGGATCAGGCACAGCACCCCTGGCACCATGAACACCACACTGCGCAGTTCGGGGTTGAACCAGATCCGCAGACGCGGCTCGATGGCGGGAACGCCGTTCAGCTTCTCCCTTTGCCGGGCCAGCCGGCGGGCCGCGTACTCGTTGGCGTAGGACCGCACGATCTGGCCCACGTAGCCGTTGATGATGCTCGCCGACATCGAGTCGGAACCGTCGAACAGGGTCTGGATGGCGGCGGTGCGGCCCCGGTCCAGGTTGCGGGCGAACCCGGCCGGCAGTCGCAGGACCAGCTGGGCCCCGCCCCGCGCCAGCCGCTCGGTTGCCTCGCGCTCGGTGGCGATGAACCCCAGGAAGGTGAAATACCCCGAGCCGCGCAGGCGGTCGATGAACTCGCGGCTCTCGAAGGTGCGGTCCTCGTCGAGGATGGCGGTCTGGATGTGGTTGATGTCGGTGGTGGCGACGTAGCCGAAGATGAACAGCTCGAAGACCGGCATCAAGAACATCAGGCCCAGCATCTTGGGGTCGCGCAGGGACTGGGTCAGTTCCTTCCGGATGAGCCGCACCAGGCGGCGGAGGCTGGCGCGCATCATTCCAGCTTCTTTTTGAAACTGCGGGCGCTGGCCACGATCATCACGAGGCCGAACCCGAGCAGGATGCCGGCGGGCGCCAGCAGGTCGGACAGCGGACTGCCCTTCAAAAAGAGCGAGCGCAGGATGCGGATGAAATGGGTGGCGGGGATGAACGTGGGGATCCACTGGATCGACTCGGGGATGCTGGTGATGGGGAACATGAACCCCGACAGCAGGACCGCCGGCAGTTGCGTGCCCACCATGGCCGCCATGTTGGCCATCTGCTGGGAGGGGGCCTTGGCGGAGATCAGCAGGCCGATGCCGAGGGCGGCGGTCAGAAAGACCCCCGACAGCAGAAACAGCACGGCCAGGCTCCCCCGGAAGGGGATGGCGAACAGGAACTGGCTGGTCAGCAGGACCAGCAGGACGTCGCCGAAGGCGATGAGGACGTAGGGAAGCAGTTTTCCGAGCACCAGCTCGAAGGCGGTGACGGGCGACACGATCAGGTTCTCGAAACTGCCCCGTTCCTTCTCGCGCACGATGGTCACCGAGGTCAACAGTGCCGACAGCATCATCAGCACCACCGCGATCAGCCCCGGCACGATGAAGTTGTTACTGCGCAGTTCGGGGTTGTACCAGTTGCGGAACCGGTTGTCGATCGGCAGGAAATCGCGCCGGCCCACCCCCGCCCGCCGCACCGCCTGCACCGCCAGCGTGTTCGAGTAGCCGGCGAGCAGGGTCGAGACGTAGCCCACCACCGTGCTGGCCGAGGTGCTGTCCGACCCGTCGATGATGAACTGGACGGGAACCGTGCGCCGGCGGGCCAGGTCGCGGCCGAACCCGCGCGGGATGACCAGTGCCCCCCGCACCCGCTCGGTGATCAGAGCGGGCTCGATCTCGCGGTCGGCCGCGAACCGGGCGGTCACCGAGAAATATTCGGTGTTGGCGAAGGCCGCGATCAGGTCCCGCGAGGCGTCGGTGCGGTCGTGGTCGAGGATGCCGATGCGCAGGTGCTTGACGTCGAGGTTGATGGCGTAGCCGTAAAGCATGACCATGAAGACCGGCAGGACGACGCTGACCCCCAGCATGCGGCGGTCGCGGCCGATCTGGATGAACTCCTTCCAGGCCACCATGGCGAGACGCAGCAGCATGGTCAGGCCTCCTCCTGTCCCCGGTCGGCGCGCTCGATCAGCGAGACGAAGACGTCCTCGAGGGTGGGCTGGATGCGGGTGATGGCGGCGGCCTGCAGGCCGCGCGCGGCGAGCCGCCGGGGAATGGCCTGCCGGGCCTGCTCCTCGTCGTCGACCAGGGCGTGGAGGGTCGCCCCGAAGACCGCCAGTTCCCGGATGGCCGGTTCCCCCTCGAGCTGTTCGAGAGCCTCCATCAGCGGGTCGGCCTCGATTTCCAGCAGGGTGCCGTGCCCGCCCTGTTCCTTCATCTCGGCGGGACTGCCCAGGGCGATCAGCCGGCCGCGGTAGATCATCGCCAGGCGGTCACAGTGCTCGGCCTCGTCCATATAGTGGGTGGTGACGAAGACGGTGATGCCCCGGGCGGCCATGCCGTAGATCAGGTCCCAGAAGGCGCGGCGGGACACCGGGTCGACTCCCGAGGTCGGCTCGTCGAGGAACAGGATGGGCGGCTCGTGGATCACCGCACAGCCCAGCGCCAGTCTCTGCTTCAGGCCCATCGGCAGTTCGCCGGTCAGGCTGTGCCGGCGGTCGCCCAGCCGCGTCAGCTCGAGCACCCAGGCCCGCCGTTCCGCCAGCCGGGCGGGTTCGACGTCGTAGACGTCAGCGTAGAAATCGATGTTCTCGAGCACGGTCAGGTCCTCGTAGAGCGAGAACCGCTGGCTCATGTAGCCGATCCGCTCCTTGATCCGTTCCGACTCGGCGGCGATGTCGAAACCGCCCACCCGGCCGGTGCCGGCGGTCGGGGCCAGCAGACCGCACAGCATGCGGATCGTCGTCGATTTGCCGGCGCCGTTCGGGCCCAGGAAGCCGAAGATCTCGCCGCGGCGCACGCGGAACGAGATGTCATCGACGGCGGTGAACTCCCCGAACCGCTTGACCAGGCGGCTGACCTCGACCGCCCACTCATCGGGCGGCAGGGCGGGCGCGGCCGGGGCAAGCGGGGAAACGGCGGCCGTTTCCCCGCCGCGGGGCCGCCCCCCCTGGACCGGAGGTGGGCAGGTGGTGCCGGCGGTCATGCCGTCACCCCCGTCTGGCCGCGGCCTTCCTCGAACCCCTGCGCTCCTGCCGGCGAGCGGACGAGCGAGATGAACACGTCTTCCAGACTCGGCGCGATCTGGCGCAGGGTGTGGCCCTGCACGCCGGCCTGGCGCAGGGCATGGTCGATCAGGGCGAGGCCTTCCCCTGCCCGCGCCACCTGCACGTGCAGGCGACTGCCGAACAACTGCAGGCCGTCCACGAAGGGCAGGCCGCGAAGCCGCTCTGACAGGTCGTGCGCGGGGGCCCCCGCCACCTCGATCAGGTCGCCGGGCAGATTCTGCTTGAGCTCCCGGGGGCTGGCGCATCGCAGGAGACGCCCCTGGTGCATGAAGGCGAGCCGGTTGCAGCGCTCCGCCTCGTCCATGTAGGGGGTCGAGACGACCAGCGTCATGCCCTGACGCACCAGGCCGTACAGGATCTTCCAGAAGTCGCGGCGCGAGACGGGATCGACCCCGGTCGTCGGCTCGTCCAGAAACAGGATCTGCGGCCGGTGGATGAGGGTGCAGGTCAGCGCCAGTTTCTGCTTCATGCCGCCCGAGAGGTTGCGCGCCAGGCGGTCGCGGAAGGGGGTCATCCGGCTGGCCTCGAGCAGTTCCTGTTCGCGGCGCCGGCGTTCGTCGGCCGGCACGTGGAACAGGTTGGCGAAGAAGTAGATGTTCTCGGCCACCGTCAGGTCGCCGTACAGGCTGAACCGCTGGGACATATAGCCGACCAGCGCCTTGACCCCTTCCGGGTCCTGGCGGACCGAGCGGCCGCCCACCTCGGCGTCGCCGGCGTCGGGGTCGAGGATGCCGCACAGCAGGCGCAGGGCGGTCGTCTTGCCGGCCCCGTCGGGGCCGACCAGCCCGAAGATCTCGCCGGGACGGACCTCGAGGTCGAGGCGGTCCACCGCGACCCGGTCGGCGAAGGCCTTGCGCAGGCCCCGCGCCGTGATGCCGCTGCCTTGGGCGGTCACGGCTGGCCGACGCGGATGACCGCGTCGCCGGGCATGCCGGGCTTGAGGGCGAGGTCGGGGTTGGGCAGGGCGATCTTGACCCAGAAGATCTGCTTGGTGCGCTCGTCGCGGGTCTGCACGTTCTTCGGGGTGAACTCGGGGGTCTCGGAGATCTCGACCACGGTGCCGGGGAAGGTGCGGCCGGGCAGGGAGTCGCAGACCACCTCAGCCTTCTGCCCGAAGGTGACCAGTCCCACCTGCGTGGCGGGGATGTAGACCTTCATCCAGACGGTGGCCAGGTC
>CAZKPI010000186.1:0-8207 GCA_964554555.1 uncultured bacterium | reverse complement strand
CGCCCGCGCGGGCGGCGACAGTAGAACGTTCAACTCTTGATTTTATCAGGGTTGGCAAATAATTTTCCGCGAACCCTCCACCACCACCCCCATTACGCTTTTCAAAGATCTTCGTCACCCCTCCCAAACCCTCATGGGAAAAGCCCCGCGAACCTCCCAGGGAACAAGGAGAGAAGCAGGGGTTCGCGGCACTGACTCAAAGGATCAACGGCCCCTCAAGGTCAAACGACGGCTTGGCCCCTACGTGCTCGATCCGGCCATGCCAATTGCTTCCAAGAAAGTAGAACCGAAGGCTGTCCAATTTCGGGTCAATGATGTCACGCAAACGGGCTTCCAGGGTCGCCCACTGGCCGGGGTCCACCAAGCACTCAAACACGGATTTCTGGACTCGTTGCCCGTTATCCTGGCAAGCCCGGGCAACCCGCCGCAACCGCCTCCGACCCGCAGGAGTTTCGGTGTTGACGTCGTAGGTTACGAGAACCATCATGGCCCAACCCCTGTCCGCCTATTTCCAAAGAAAAGGCGGGTAATCATCCAGGTCCCCCCGCAGGTGCCGGGCCAGAAGCATGGCCTGGACGTGAGGCAACAAACCGATTTCCACCTTCTCCTCCAGAAATGGATGTTGGATGACTTCCTGCTTTCTCTTCTGGTAGGCAACCAATACAGCCTTGCGGGTTTCATCATCCATTCGAACGGCCCCGGTTTCAGTGATCTTGAAACCTCGGGGTCGGATCTGCTGAAGGTTGACCAGGGTCAAGGCGACCCGATCTGCCAAAAATGGTCGAAATTCCTCCATGAGATCCAAGGCCAGCCCGGGCCGGCCGGGCCGGTCCCGATGAAGGAATCCGACGGCCGGGTCCAAACCCACCCCTTCCAAGGCAGAGGCCACATCCTGGGCAAGAAGGGTGTAAAGAAAGGAAAGGAGGGCATTCATCCGGTCAAGCGGAGGCCGACGGTTTCTCTCCCGGAAGGCGAAGGCTTCCTTTTCCACCAGAACCAGCTCATCAAACACCCCGAAATAGGCCCGGGCGGCCTCCCCTTCGATCCCTCTGGTGGTGTCCAGGTCAACCTGGGGATCGCGCAACCGCCGCAGGGAATCCCCCATCTGAGAAACCGCCGCCGCCACCCGCGGAGATTCCTCCTCGGGCCGGTCACGCCCCGACCGCAAAAGAACGGTCCGGCCGTTGGCGATCTTGGCACCCACCATCGCCCGAGCCAGATGGGCGGACTTCCCAAGATCGTCCGCCCACCGGTACTGCTCCCGCCGCAGAAGGACGTTCCCGGAAACCGGCCCCTGAACTCGGGCCAGAAAGCGACCCCGACGGTCAAGGAAAGACACCTGCACCCGGCGTTTTCCGCAAAGCCCGAGCAGGGGGGGACTGCATGCCACCCGGCCAAAACACACGATGGACTGAAGGGTGAGAATCGGAAGCTTCGCCTTGACCTGCTTGGCCACCCGAACCACGACGGCTTCCCCCTCGTGGTGAAGATAGGATCCTTGAGTCGTCACATAAAGCGTGTTGAGCAGTCTCTTCACGATCGCCCCCCCGAAGGGTTCAGGAACAGGTCTTCCACATAGGCCCGGGCACTCCGAGGTTGCCGACCCAGGCGGGGAAGACAGGTATCCGCCAGGGAACAGGATTCGCATTTCCGATCGAATCGCCCGCGGGGCCGGTCCCTTCCTTCCAGAAGTTCCCGCAACCGCCCCAGCACCCGTTCGGTCTCCTGGCGCAACGGACCACCGAGGTCGCATTCCGTTCGTTGGTGGGGGCGGCCATAAAACAACGCTCCTCGTGGGACGGCAACCCCGAGCATCTCCTCGAGGCACAAGGCCTGAGCACAAAGCTGGACCTCATCACACCACTCGATTTTGGGTTTTCCCGCTTTGTACTCCACCGGGAAGGGCTGCCATCGCCCTTTCCGGCCCGGAAGGGACACTCCTGCGCCCAATCCTTCGGGAAGGCGATAGAACTCGACGACATCGGATTTCCCAATGAGCCCCCATTGAAGGGAACGCAAAGCCAGGCCACGGCACACCCTCAGATCCCGACGGGTTTCTGCCTCCGACCCGTGAACCCGCTCATGAAGGATCCGCCCCCCCGCCGTGAAGCGGTTTTCCGCCCAAGCCCCCTCCAGATGGATCAATGCCCATTGCCTTTCACAGAACAGGAGGTGCTGGAGGGCGGAAATGGGAACGAGATCTTCTTCGGGAATCACAGGTTTGTCTTCTCCCCCTCAGGCCGCAGGGCGGAGGGCTCCAGGCCACACCCATCCAGCGTGGCAACCGGCGGACCGAGGTGATGGACGACCACGGCATACAACCGCGCATGATCGATCTCCCCATAGTCGTGGGCCAAGACATGCCTTTGTCCGATGGCCCTGGTCCAGGGGATCCCTGGTTGGGCGGCACGGGTGGCCTCGGAAACCTTGCTGGCCGCTTCCCCGATGATTTCGATCAACCGTTCGATGGCCCGGACCGCCACCCCGTCGGCCAGGAATTCCTGGAGGTTCCGCCCGCGCAGAACCCTCTGCGCCTCGATGGCCGCCTCCCGCATGTCCCACAGATAGGCTTTGTCAGTCTTGCGAGGCTTCATAGATCACCCTTTGCGTCTCAAGAATCGAGCGGCGGCGGTAGGGATTCCGGATGGCCGACCCTTCGACGAGATCGACGGGCCGGCCGAACAGGTCGGCCAACTCGACCCGGATGTCGACCATTTCAAACAGACTCCAGGGAGCGCCCGGACGAAACGTCACCACCACATCGACGTCGCTATCGGGCCGGAAATCCTCGCCGAGAACCGATCCGAACAGACCGAGCTGGGAGATCTGCCATCTGCGGCAGATCTCGGCCAGCCGCTGTGAATCGAACCGGACCCCAATGCCGTTCATCCGGTCACCTTGGCGGGAAGTTCGACCCGGATCTGACTCTTCGGGGAGTCCTTCCCATCGATTTGCACCAGGTAATCGTCAAAGGACCTCGCCGGCTTGTCCGCCTGCTTCCGGGTGACGGTCACCCGTTCAAACAACTGGTGGGCAGGGGCATCGCCCAACGGAGACTCGTGCTTGAAAATGACCAGTTTCCGGGTGGCCATCATGCCGCGAGCCGCAGACCGGTCGAATTCGAACATGTTCAACAAGGCGTCCCAAAACACCTGCAGATCGGCCTGGCTGAACCCGGTTTGAGCGGCCAGGTGAGGTGAAATGAACCCATGGGACACGTAGAGCCCGTAGGGAACAGTGTTTTTCCGACCCATGGTCCGGTTGTCCCCGGATTGCTTCTCTGCCTCAGCCTCCGTGGCGACCGCCATGCGGGTGATGGAGTGCTCGAGCACCACGATGGGATCGACCGACCGGCCAAAGGTCATCTGGACCGGGCCCCGCACCTGGCCCGCATTGGCGCCGGTGGACATGACGGCCCCGAAAGTCCGGACATCGAAAAACCGCCGGCACATCTCCTGCCGCCCGCGGGCGACCTCGCTGCCCTGGGCTTCTCCGGGGGAGCTCCGCTTCTTGCCATCCTTGGCGTCGGCGGGTGCCTTCTGCAAATCGATCCCAAGCCTGGCATAGGCCTCGTCTATGGCTTGGTTGAGAATGGCTTTTTCCTTGATGAAGATGTCATAGGCGTCCTTGCCCTCTTTGGTGGTCTGGACAAAATTCCTCACTTTTCGCTTCAGACATACGTCCGTGACCAACCCCCGCCCGGTTTCCGGGTCCAAGCGGGGAAGGTTGCCTGCGTCAGGATCCCCGTTGGGGTTCCCATCCTGCACATCGAACATCAGAAGAAAATCATATCGGTGGGCAAGGTTTTCGGTCATGGTGTTCACTCCTTTTCTGAGGTTTCCGATTCATTCTTCTTTGTGAAGAAGGCTTGCATCTGGTGATAATAGCCGATGGCGAAGCGGCCTTGATCAGCCAGATCGAGATGACTGGGAAAGCCGGAGGCAGGCAGTCCATCGATGATCTCCTGCAACTGGCGCTCCCGGGTGATACGAAGGCCATCGGGAAGTTTTGCCAGGTGGTGGTTCTTCAAGCGCATCAGGTTGCCGAACACGGTCACCGGGGAACCGGAGGCCGCCCCATAGAACCGATCGCGGATCGTCGCATTGATGGATTTCTGGGCATCGGCCTGGATTTTCTCCAGCGCCGCGAACAACCTTCCCAACCGATAACCGACATTGTTGTTGGTGGGATCGAGACTCATGGTCATCTCCTTTTCCTGATTCGGATTGTGGCGGCGGAGAGCCCGGTTCAGACAGGCCTTGATCAGGGCCGCCCGCGGGTGGGTGACATGCGGTTCCGAGTTCCCGGTGCGACGGTTCTTCTTGGACTGCTCGGCCCGGATCCGCCGGATCACTGCCTGGAGAAGACTCGCCGGATAGGGGGTTCCCTCAAGAATCGCGCGGACCGTTTCTCCGACAAGGTTGGGTGGAATGTCCTCCTCCTTTTCCTGGGGAGCAATCGACCGCAGAAGTCGCCGCAACGGCAGGGCGGGATCCTGGCGGCGGTCGGTGACGATGGCCAGGTCTTCGACGTGCCGCAGGAGCCGCGCACCGATTTCCTTGACCGTCCCCACCTCCCAAAAACGAACGGAGATCCGGGCAGAGTTTGGTGAAAGCCCTAGCACGAAGAACCGCGTCTGGTCATTCGGAACCTGATACGAGCCTTTCCAGATCGAGTCATACAGGGCTCTCAAAGAGGCGGAATGGGAGTGGGGGTCATCCGGCGGGGGTTCGTTGAAAAACAGCCCTGCCGCATCCTCGAGTTCTGATCTCCTTTCGCTCCAGAAAACCGTGACCGTATTGCCGATGAGAAGGCGCTGGGTCTGGCTTTTCAAAAGGGTGTTGAGGCCGGTCACATAAGCGAACTCGGCGGACTTGCTGACCGGAGCATTGAAACATTGTTCTTTGCCATAGGAATCGTACCCGGAGTGTTTCTGAAAGGCCACCAGGCTCTTGGTGTCCTTGTCGATGGGGGTCCGGCCGTGGATCCGGGCGATCTCCCCACGCGCCCCGGTGATCAGACACAAACCGGTGACGGTTTGCCCGTCCCCTTCCTCGCCAGGTTCGCCAGCCCCCCCCCTGGTCAGGGTCTTTTGGAACTCCTGGACCGCCGGGCGACAGGGGACCGGAAGGGTATCGCCGGCCAGCAGGAAGGTCATGTTGCAAGAAGGGAGCTTGAGGCACTCAGGCCAGGAGGGATGCGTCAGGACACGGCTTGCCTCCCCCCGCTCGTAGAATGCCATCACCGCCCGGACCCCGGGATCCTTCTGAAGATCGGGAGGGAGTTCCTGCAGTTTGCGCAGCCAGCTCCCATGCTGTTTCGCTGCCTTTCCCGCATCCTTGGGTTCCTTGGCCACTCCGAACAGGAAACCAATGTGATCCCACAGAAGGAAGGGCTTCTCGAATCCTTTCACCCCAGTCCTCCCTTCGGAACGGGGGAGCAGAAAGGTTTTTCCCACCAGCTTTTTCCCCTGCGGCTCCCGGGTGTCCTTGAGGTCGACAAACCCTCCATCCGCTGTCAGCACCACCAGGAACGGGATTTCCTTTTTCTCGAAACCTTCGGAGGCAAGGTCACCAGTCCCCTCGGCCAGCCTGCGCAGGTAGTATGCATGCAAGGCTTGCAGAATCATCGATGCACCTCGGGGCTGTCCGGCGCCGGAACCTCGACGACTCCGCCGCGGAGACAAGGCCGGAAAAACATCGGGCGGATGTCACCGGGATCGGAAAAATCCAGATCGTACAGCATCCATCCAAGATCGCGGGTCTCATCGATGGGCGAAGCCTCCTCACGGGCGGGGTCAACCAACCGTACCTCGGCGGGAAACTCCCGACACCCCAGATACGGATGATGGAACCACTGACCCTTGCCAGCCCGACGTTCGAACATGGCCGCATACTTCGCTTCTGATTCATCCGTCCGGCTGTCCTCGGCCACCTGCCCGGAGGCCTTCGATAGCCAGTCTGGCACGGGGTTTATCCATTTTTTCCGTTGGTCAGGGGGAATGTACAGGAATTCACCATACAGCCGGTAGCGCACGTCACGGAGAAGGAGGGCGGCTCGCTGTTGGCGGTCATCTTCGATGAAGATCCCGGCCGACCGCGGAGAGGCCGTCTTCCCCACCTCATTCCGCCGGATGGAAACCCACTTGATCGGGGCGAGGACTTCGATCCGCTTGATCCGCCAGGAAATGGCCGGTTTCCAAAGAATGGCTTCGAAGATCCCCCGCGCCGCCGAAGGGGTGATCACGTCGTAACTGACCCGTTCGACCTTCATTTCCGGTCGGGTAAAACAGGCAAATGGCCCGGAAACCTCCAGGCAGAACCCTTTCATGCAACCACCTTCCTTTCCATCAAAGGATCAACTCTTCCGGTTCGTAGGCCTCCCGGTGAACATCCAGACCAACGGTCTCGTCATACAGCGAGGAGGCCACCTGAACCAGGATCCCCGAAGGCAGCTCCTCGACAAAGTGTTCGGCCAACAGCCGGCTCGCCAGCCCCGGCGAGACGTTCACCACAAATCTCTGAAGGCTCCTCATCACTTCCCGGGTGGGACCCCCGTTCCGCAACCGTTCGATCAGGTCTGAATTGTTTTGGTATTGGACGATCACCGGCTTCAGGAATTGATCGATCAGATGGAACTCATTCCCTGCGGTTCGGAACTGGACTGCCCCGTCGGGGTTGGCATCCTTGATCAGGGTATCGCGGAACCATTCCCCGCCCTGGCTGTTAAGACTGCCATAGAACACCTGGAAATACCTGGGGAACGCGGCAGGGTCATCGGGAGCGCAGTCCCCAGCGGCGAGCATCTCCCGGGTTGCCGCCTCTCCCTTGCGCAAAAGACCGACGGGAGAGGGCAGAGGAGGCACGAACACATGGACCTTACCCAACCCAGGCATCCGGCCTTCCCGGTTGCATCGCCCGGCGGCCTGGTTGATGGAGTCGAGCCCAGCCAGCGCCCGATACACCACCGGAAAATCCAGGTCAACCCCAGCCTCAACGAGCTGGGTGCTGATGACCCTGACCGTCTCCTCCTCAGCCAGACGGGTTTTGATCTCCCGGATGACCTTCGACCGATGGGCTCCGCACATCAGAGCGGAAAGGTGGAACGTTCCTTCCGGCATGAGCTTCCATAAGTCGAAACAATCGCGTTTCCGGTTCACGATGCAGAGAACCTGACGATGAGACGTCATTTCCCTGGCCAAAGAGGCCCAATCCACGGGTTTTTCCCGAAGGTCAGGAAGCACGATCTCGGTCCGGTGCAACTGGGTGAAGAGTCGCCCGGTGTCTTCAATGATGGCCGTGGGGGCCTTGGCCAACCCGCTCAGCACGGGTTGGGTGGCCGTCGACAAGACAAGAGTCACCCCATAATCCTCGACCAGGCGGTTCAAGGCTTCCACGCATGGAACGAGGAGGTGGGGAGGAAGGAGCTGGGCCTCATCCAGGACCACCACGCTCTCCGCCAGGTTGTGGATCTTCCGGGCCCGGCCTGGTCGCGCAGAATACAAGGATTCGAAAAACTGGACGGAAGTGGTGATGATTATGGGGGCATCCCAGTTCTCCGCGGCCAGGACATGGGCGGACAATTCCCCCGCCCCCTCCGGGGACACGTTGGAGTGGTGTTCCACCACATTCTCCTGGCCCAAGAACCGCCGCAACACATCGGCTGTCTGTTCGATGATACTCGTGAAGGGGATGACGTAGATCAACCTCCTCTTCTCGAACGCCACGGCATGATCCAGGGCAAAAGCTGTTCCTGAGAGGGTTTTTCCACCCCCTGTCGGAACGGTGAGGGTGAAGATCCCTGGCTCTTTCCGGGCCGCCCTCCGGCAGGCGTGCAAAACCTCCGCCCGAACTTGGTTGATCCGTTTCCCCGGGCAGGCACGGTCGGCTTGTTCCATCATTCGGGCCATTTCTTCGTGGAACTTGCCCTGCAACTCGGCCAACGGGGGGAATGGCCGGCGGCGCTGGTGTCGGGCGGGATCCATGAAGGCTTCGGTATCCAGGAAATCCGCGTCGACAAGACAGGAAAACAACATCCGGACCCAAAAGTGGAAACCCAGCGCCGCACCGTTTCGGCATTTCGTGGCAATCGGCGGGGGCCGCAGGGCTTTCGGCAGGCCTTCCAGGAATCTGCCTTCCACGTCCTCAATGGATGCCAGGATTCCGGACTCGGCGGCGAGCCGGTGGTCAAGGGAATCCCGCACCCCA
>CAZKPI010000185.1:7804-8218 GCA_964554555.1 uncultured bacterium | reverse complement strand
GGTCTGGGTGGTGCCGGAATTCGCCGAACTGTTCCGCAACCTCGACGTGCCGCTTCCGCTGTTCACCCAGGTTCTCCTGGGCCTGTCGGGCTGGGTCGGATCGTGGTTCTGGATCATCGCCGCCGTCCTGGCCGGGGCGGGCTATCTGTTCCTGCGCTATTCCCACACGCCGGCCGGCCGCCTGCAGATCGACAGCGGGAAACTGCGGCTTCCCGTGGTGGGCTCCCTCGAGGAACGGTTCGCCTTTAGCCAGTTCTCCCGCACCCTGTCGACCATGCTCAACGGCGGCCTCCCCCTCGTCGAAAGCCTCGACGTCGTCCTCGACAGTCTGGAGAACAGGGCCGTGGCCGCCCGCCTCGGGGCCCTGCCGGGCATGCTGGCGCGGGGGGAGAGCTTCGCCCGGTCCCTGAAGCT
>CAZKPI010000185.1:0-7774 GCA_964554555.1 uncultured bacterium | reverse complement strand
TGGTCCACGTCGGCGAGGAATCCGGCAACCTCGGGGAGATGCTGGAAAGCCTGGCCGAGCATTACGACGAGGAGATCTCGAACCTGACCGGCACCCTGACCGCCCTGGTCGAGCCGGTCCTGTTCCTGTTCATGGCGACGGTGGTGGGAGCGTTCGTCATCGCCCTGCTGTTGCCCGTGCTGACCGCGGCGTCGAACATCCGCTGACGACGCCCGCCGGGGAGGGACGACATGGAAGCACTCCGACAGTTCCTGGCCGAGCACCGCCTGCTCGATCAGGCCGCCCTGGACCGCCTGACCGCCCAGAGCGCCATGAGCCCCGGCGGGTTCGCCGACCTCGTGGCCAGGGAGCCCGGCCTCGATCCTGAAAAACTGCGCCAGGCCTTCGTCCAGTCCTTCAAGAAGAAGGCCTTCTACGAGATCCTGCTCGAGGAGAAGCTGATCACCCTCGAAGGCGTCCAGGCCATCGTCGAGGAGTTCGGGGGCATCCCCGCCAACCTCGGCCAGATCCTGGTCGAACGCAAGCTTCTCACCGACGAGCAGGCGGCCCGCACCCTGGCCCGCGATCTGGGGCTCGAATATGTCGACCTGTCGACCTACCAGGTGGACGACCAGCTGTTCAATTCGGTCGACGTATCCCTGATGCGCACCTATTCGTTCATCCCGGACAAACGGGGCGAGAAGGACATCACCCTGATCATGGCCAACCCGGGCAACGTCGACCAGATCGAGGCCCTCGAGGTCAAGCTCGGCCTCCCCATCGTCCCCAAGGTGGCCTGCCCCAAGAGCATCCAGAAACTGCTCGCCCTCATGGTCGAGACCAGCCTCGACTCCAAGGTGGTGTTCGCCGATCTCGAAAACCTGCCGCCGCTCGAGGTGGTCGTCGAGGAGGAGGTCGAGGAGGCCCCGGCCGGAGTGGCCATCCACCAAAACCTCCAGGAAGAGGCCCCGGTCGTGCGGATGGTCGATTCCATCATCCTCAAGGCGGTCCGCAAGCGGGCCAGCGACATCCATTTCGAGGTCTACGAGGCCGCCCTGAAGGTGAAATACCGCATCGACGGGGTGCTGTTCGAAGTCCTGTCGGACGTCGAACCCCGCATGCGGGTGCCGATCATCTCCCGCCTGAAGGTCATGGCCCAGCTCGACATCGCCGAGAAGCGCGTGCCGCAGGACGGCCGGTTCAAGCTGAAGATCGATGACCGCTTCGTCGATTTCCGCGTCTCCGTCCTGCCCTCGATCTTCGGGGAAACCGTCGTCCTGCGCATCCTCGACAAGTCGGCGCTGGGGCTCGACATCCGCAAGCTGGGCCTGGCGGGCACCGACCTGCTGGCCTTCCAGCGCAACGTCCTCAAGCCGTACGGCATGATCCTGGTGGCCGGCCCGACCGGGTCGGGCAAGACCACCACTTTGTACTCGGCCATCAAGTTCGTCCATACCCCGGGCGACAAGTTCATCACCATCGAGGACCCGGTCGAATACCAGCTTCCCGACATCGTCCAGATCGCGGTGAACGAGAAAAAGGGGCTGACGTTCAGCTCGGGCCTGCGCTCGATCGTGCGGCAGGACCCCGACAAGGTCATGGTCGGCGAGATCCGCGACCCCGAGACCGCCCAGATCGCCATCAACGCCGCCCTGACCGGCCACCTGGTGTTCAGCTCCATCCATGCCAACAACGTCATCGACGCCATCTCCCGGCTGTCCAACATGAAGATCGACCCCTACGAGTTCGTCAGCTCCTTCAACCTGATCATGTCCCAGCGCCTGATCCGGCTGATCTGCCCGAACTGCAAGGCCGAGGACACCACCATTTCCGAGGAGGCGCGTCGCCTGACCATCGATTTCGCCGCCCACGCGAACATCCGGTTCCAGCGCGGCGCCGGATGCCGCTACTGCCACCAGACCGGCTACACCGGTCGCTCCGGCATCTTCGAGGTCCTCGAACTGTCGCCCCGCATCAAGCAGATGATCCTCACCCACCAGTCGCCCCTGCTGATCCGCAAAACCGCCATCGAACAGGGCATGGTCCCTCTGCGCGCCGCCGGCTGGGCCAAGGTGGAGCGCGGCGAAACCACCTTCGAGGAAATGAACCGTGTCACCTTCGAGGAAGGGGCTTTGGAAGAATGAACCTGTTCACCGAATACTTCGCCATCGATATCGGCACCCATGCGCTGAAAGCCATGGCCGTCGCCCCCGGGCCGGGCGGCCAGGGCTTCGTGGTGACCGATGCCATCCACCTCCCCCTGCCGGCCGGCCTGATCACCGGCGGGTTCACCAACCCCGTCATCACCTCCCTTCCCGAGTTCACCGCCCAGGTCAGGCGCCTGCTCGGCCAGGTCCGGTCACACAAGGAAGGCTGTCTGCTGGGACTGCCCGACCGGTGGGTGAAACTGCACCTGGTCGACCTGCTCCTCAAACCCCACGAACTGGCTTCCCCCGAGTATCTGTCCTGGCGCCTCCGCAAGACGCTCAACCTCCCCGACGGCCTGGACGTCGTCATCGACCACCAGGTCCTGTCGTCCGCCGTCGTCGAGGAAGGCCTGGCCTGCCAGTTGATGGCGGCGGCCGTGCGGCGCGACCTGCTGGTGACCCTCTCCACCATGCTGGCCGACCTGAACGTCGAGCTGATGGCCATCGACACCTCATCGCTGGGCATCTACAACCTGATGGAGGACCTCCATCCCGAGAACTCACTCGACCGGAACCTGATCATGTGCCACATCGGCCACGAGACCACGGTTGTCCGGTTCTTCCACAGCGGCACCATCACCTATGAGCGGATCATCGAGGTGGCCGGCGAGGAGTTCTCGCGGCTGTTCGGGGAGATCGAACATCTCGATTTCCCCCAGGCGCAGATCTTCAAGACCAAGCGCACCTTCTTCCCGCAGACGCCCGCGGAGATCCTCGCCCAGATAGGGAACCGGGAGCTGATCCGACGGGTGTTCGGCAACTGGCTTCGTGAATTGAACGTCACCTTCCGGTTCTACCAGGACAAGTTCAAGATCATGCGCCTGCCCCGTATCTACCTGACCGGCGGTTCGGCCCTGCTGGCCGGGCTTCCGGAGTTCCTGTCCGACTTCTTCGAGACCACCTGCGAACGGTTCAACCCGGTGGCCGCCATTCCCAGCCCCCAGCCCCTCGACCCGGCGGTGACCGCCCAGGGGGTGCTCTTCGCCCCGGCCCTCGGACTGCTGGCCCGGTAAGGAGTCACCATGAAACACCTGTTGAACTTCGAGCCCCCGGTCAAGTTCCGCAAGGGTAGCAGTCTGATGTTCAAGACCATCGTCTGCCTGATCTATGCCATCCCCCTGTTCCTGGCCACCGGCATGGCCTTCGACTACGTCGAGCTGGAGACCATGATCCGGCAGTTGGGGGCGGCCAGCGACCTGGTGGAGAAGCGGCATGTCGAGTTCGCCAAAAAACTCGGCGAGACCCGGGCCGAGACCCAGGAACTCGCCAACGACGAGCGGCGTCTGTTCGGATACCACCGCACGCTGGCCGGCCTGTCCTTTTCCTGGACCTCCCTGCTGGGGGTGCTGGAGCGGGTCGTTCCCGACGGGATCAGCCTCCGGCGCATCCGCATCAAGCCGCAGTCGGTGGTGAAGATCGCCCTCGAAGGCCAGGCCACCAGCCTCGAACAGGTCACCTGTCTTCTGCGCCGCTTCTACACCCTCGACCGGTTCTCCGACCCCCGGCTCAGCCGGCATGTCCGGGAGGATTCGCCGACCGGCCCTGGTCGCCTTCACCCTGACCGTCGACTACCTGCCCGGCCTGGAGGTGCGGCCATGATGAACCCCAAGGAGTTCCAGCGGCTGAAGGAACGGGCCCCGTTCCCCCTGCTCATCACCATCATCATGTTCTTCGCCCCCCATTTCCTGATCGAACCGCAGGTGGAAAACTACGAAACGACCGGAAAGGCCTTTGACGCCGTTCTGCGCTCGGTCAACGATTCCCTCCGCCAGCGGGAGCAGGAGCGGAGCCTGCGGGAGCGGTGCGAGGCGGTCGGCCGCGAGATGGCCCGGCTGAACGCCTGGCTCCCGCCCGAAGCCTACCTGCCCACGCTCATCGAACAGGTCAATTCCCTGGCCGGCATCTTCGGGGTGAACCTGCGGTCGGTGACCTACCGCTTCCCCGGCCCCAGCCCTGAATCCCCGACCCGGCGGGTGGACCTCCACCTCGCCCTGGAAGCCTCCTATCAGGCGATGCGCGGGTTTTTGCAGGCGGTGGAAGGATTGCCTTCCCCCCTGGTCTTGACCGAGGTCGTCGCCAACCAGGACCGCACGTTCACGGTCTCCGTCCAGCATCTGGTGAAACCATGAGCAAGAACACCCTTCCCCTGCCCCCCAAGCACCGGCTCGACGTCGTCGATACCGCCCTGCTCCGCCAGAAGGAGAAGCAGGCCCTCAAGTGGCTGGGCGTCCTGCTGGCCTTCGCGATCGTCTACGAAGGCTGGGACATCCTCCTTTCCCCCCTGAACCCGCCGGATATCCCGGTCCCCGAGCTCAACCGCAGTCTCCGCCGCGCCTTCCCCGCCCGCCGCATCGTTCGCCTGATGGGGGTCCTGCAAGGCATCCAGCAATCGTTTCCGCTGGTCCGCGATTCCCTGACCCCCTGGATCGAACAATTGGGATGGCTCAAGGACCAGGATCCGGCCAAGGCGGGGGTTGGCCCCCTCAACACCCGCCTTGCCGCCTCGCTGACCGGAATCTGGAACCTTCTGCACGACCCCATCTGGGAGGACCGCCGGCCCTTTGACCTCGCCGTCGCGGAAATGAAGACCCTGTTCGCCTTGCTCCAGGTCCCCCCCCCCGACCAGACGCGGATTCCGGTGCTGGCCGTGGGTCCGCGCCCGGTTCAGCCCCTCGAGCCGGCGGCGCGTGACCTCTTCCAATTCGGGAAGGACGCCCATTCCCTCCCCAGGCCGAATCCCGAGACCGGGTCGGCGGGGAACGGCCGATGAGGCAGAACGGCCCGGCGGGGGAGGGGGCGAGGGTGGGGGAGCGGCCGCCCCGCGGTGGGAAGTGCCCCCTGGCCAGCACGGGCGGCGGCGCGAAGCAGGCGCTTCGCCTGCAGGGAGGGGCCCGCCGCGGGTTCACCCTGATCGAACTGCTGGTGGTTTTGTCCATCATCGGGATCATGCTCTCGTTCACCGCCAACCGCCATTCACTGGTCTTTGAGCGATCGCGGGACGCGGCCGTGATGATCGAACTCGGCCACGTCCGCAATGCTGTTCACCAGTTCGCTCTCGAAGCGGGCGGCCGGTTCCCTCCGTCGCTGGAGGACCTGGTCCCGAAGTATCTCAACCGGAAGGCGGGGCGCTGGCAGGGGGCCCGCGGCTCGGGGATCTTCGGCTACGATCCCGAGGCCGGTCGGGTGACCTTGTTCGGCCCCGAGGGGGCCGGTCCCTCGAACGCCCTGGATGCCAGAGGCCGGGTGTATGGCGACTATTGAACGGCGGCGCGGGCTGACCCTCATCGAACTGATCGTCTGCACGGTCATCATCGGGGTGCTGGCCGGGACGGCCCTGCCGCTGACGCACCATTTCGTGCGACTGCAGAAGGAAGAGGTTCTGAAGGCGAGCCTGCGGACCATGCGCGAGGCCATCGATCGCTACCGCGACCTGCAGGCGAAGAGGAACCCGGCGCTCAGGGAAGAGGCCTGCTTTCCCCCCTCCCTGGAGGCTCTCGTGGAGACCCGGTTCCTGCGGCGGATCCCGCGCGACCCCATGACCGGCCAGGCTTCCTGGCGAACCATCTCCACGACGGATGACCCCGCCGTTCCTTCCTCCGATCTGGCCAACGTGTTCGACGTCCGGTCCCTGGCGACCGGCACCGCCCGCGACGGGAGCCCCTATTCCGACTGGTAGGCCCGCCCCGTCCCGCTCCGGCCCGGCTTTCCGGCCGTCATCCGATCCCCTGTTCAGAATCTGGACACCGGCTGACCCGTGCCCCGGAAAGGCGATCCCGCCACCCCGGCCGAGCGCTGAGACGGCGATCAGAAGCCAATCTGCGCTGTTCCCCTTTTGTTGGCACGTGAAATGCATGCGTTGCCTCGACCCACGATTTCCACAAAGGAGGAAACACGATGCGCACGATCAGACGAACCATCCTGATCGCCCTGGCCGCCACGATGGTGTGGCTCGTTCCGGGACGTCTGGGCGCGGTGGGCCTCCGCGACGAAACGGTCCTCGCGAAACAGACCCAGACGATCAAAGACGCCGACGGCGAAGTGAAGGTGACCATGGAATGGCTCCAGCGCCCCGGCGAGATGGCCCTGACCATCGAGTATTTCGGGTATCTCATCCAGGAAGGGACGGTCAACTTCTACCTCGATCTGAACGGCACCCGGCGCGAATTCTCCACCCTGCGGGCGACCCTGCCCAGCCGCGCCCAGACCATCCGGTTCGTGTCGTTCCACCCCTCGGTCAACGAGGGGGGGGTGAACAAGCTGAAGGCCCTGCCCGAGAGCGACCTCGTCGACTACCTGCTCTTCCGGAATGCGGCCTATTACCCGCAGTTCGGGAAAAACCGCATCGAACTGAAATTCTTCGCCCACGGGCGATGGGATGGAGACAGCAACCATGGCAACGCCAACTACGTTTTCGAATTTGAAAGTCCTGTTGCGGAAAAAGCCCAGGATCATTTCTAGGCCCGAGACCGAATACCACCCCTTGCCGGTCATCCGGCGGCCCGCGCCCGCGGCGGCCTTCCGGAAGGGACGGTAGAGCGGCATGCTGCCGATCGAACGGTTTATGACGGCGGAAGCCGCCGCCCGGGTGTCTTTTTTCGGCGGCCACGCCTTCGTCCCGCCCGAACCGGCCCGGGTGACCCGGAAAGCTCCATCGCCGGGGGAGGCCCTGGCGGCCGCAGGCCCGGCCTCGCCTGACGTTCCGGGAGCCGCTCTCCACGCAGGCTCTTCCTCCCGGGTTTCGGAGCCACCCCCGGAGAAGGCCCTGGCCGCGGCCCTCAGAACCTCCGAAGACGAGCGGCCGGAGGGCTGATCCTGCCCGCCCCCTCTGGACCCTGGAGGAAACGGTGGCACAGAAACCGGCCGGCAGGTATCCTGGATCTGTCATGATCCCCGTCTGCAAACTGTGCGACAAGGCTATCCCTTCCTATCATCCCTTGTTGAACCATGTGGTCATCGATGCGGGCCGCGAGGTCGACATCTGCTCGGATTGCCTGGACCGGATCCGGAAGAGCCAACAGACCGCCTTCGCCACGCTCTTTCCCACCAGGGCGGCCAAGCGCTACCTGACCAGGACCGGGCGCAAAAAGGGATGAACTGCCGCCGCCCCTGATTGGCGGGGACCGGCTTCCCGCCCCCCCCGGATTCCCGATTCCCGATGGACTTGACCTTCCGCCTGGTTCCCGGGGAAGGGGGCGACGGAATCTGGTATCATTCGCCCCGGACCGCCCGGTCGACCATCAGGACGGGAAATCATCAGGAGGATATGACATGCCGAGACCGATGTGCCCCTCGCGAAGGGAAAGGACGGCCACGGGGCCGGGAGGGGGGCCGCCGGCCAGGGGCGCGCTGGATCTTGCGAGTGGCCATCCAGGGCGCCACGGGCGCATGAACGGCATCCGGCCGGGCGGAACCTGGATCTTCGCCATTCTGGTGATCGGGCTCGGGTGCCTGGGTTGCGGGGGAACCTCGTCAGGCTATCGCTCCGACTGCCTCCCTTTGCCCGGGTTCATGGGCCGTCTCACCGAGGTCTCATCAGGTCTCCTGCAAAGGGCTCCGGCGGTTGCCAAGGCCCTCGACGCCGCCGGCCC
>CAZKPI010000184.1:7995-8256 GCA_964554555.1 uncultured bacterium | reverse complement strand
CTTCCCCGGCGGCGGGGCAGGCGGGGAACGGCCCGCCGTTCGGGGGGGCGGCGGCCCGGGACGTTGCGGCCAAGGCGGCCCGGCCGAACTGCAGGAGGCACAGCAGGGCGGCCAGCGTCAGCCCGGCATGGAACCAGCCGGAGGCGTCCAGGCGGAGCCCGGCCAGGGCCAGCCAGCGGGCCCACGAGTCCAGGGCCAGGAAGAGGGCGGTGCCGCCCAGCCAGCTCCCGGGCATCCGCGTCTCGCCGGCCCTGGAGGCGG
>CAZKPI010000184.1:5392-7985 GCA_964554555.1 uncultured bacterium | reverse complement strand
TTTCGACCCGGTTCAGGGAAATGGCGAGGATGGCCAGCAGGCCCTGGCTCAATCCTTCCAGGAAGTGGAAGAAATCGATCTGCTGGAACAGCGTCCCGTTCATTCTGTCATCACGTTCCGCGCAGGTCTCCCCGGGACCTTGCAGATACCTGTCCTGCGGCCCGCCGCGCGCCTTCCCGTCCCGGCCGGGGCGAAGCCGGCCGGAACCCCCGCGCCGTCATCGCCGGCCGCGGGAAAGGTCCGTTCCGCTTCCCGCTGAGGCCCAGGGGCGCCGACCGGGCCGCCCCGTTCCGTTCGTGTTCCCATGGATCGTGTTTCCTGCCGGGTTCGCCGGCGGCTCCTCATCAGGCGGCCATCCGCCATACGACCCGGTGGTCTCCACTGCAAGGGTAGCATCCAGGCTCCATCGAGTAAAGCCGGAGTCCGGCCCCGGAAAATCTCCCGGGAAGGAAGAAAGAGGCGCCGTTGGGGCACCTTCGCGATCCTCACCCGGACCCGGCCTCCGGCACGGGTGAGGCCCCGTGCCCGCCCCTGCCGGAGGCTGGCTGACGGGAATTTGCCGGAGTCATCGCCGATCCAGTCGATCCCGGCGGGGTTTGCCGGCCCCGCCGGGTTGTGCTAGACTGCCGGCATTGGTTCAATCCAACGCCGACCGAGGTTTCGCATGTCAGAAAAAAAGAGAAGTGAAGAGAAAGAGGTTCTTTGGCTCCCCGAACGCCGCGGCTTTGCGGCTGAGGTGAAATCGGCCCTGGAACGTCAGGGCTTTTGCGTCCGGGAAGCCGGCAACGCCGTTGAGATGCTCCGCCAGCTCGACCAGCGGAAGGCGGACGGACGGCCCGTGTCCGGGCTGATCACCGGGGTCGATCTGCCCGACATCCCCGGCCCCCGTGTGCTCGAAGTCGTCAAGAGCCGCTATCCCCGGCTCCCCGTCCTTCTCCTGGCCGACGCCGGAACGCCCGTCTTCCCCGGCGACCCCGTCTCCCGCCTGGCCGACGGCTTCTTCAAGGGGCCCTTCACGGGTGAGGCGGTCGCCGACCGGCTCACCCGCCTCCAGGGCCCCGACCCCTTCCAGGCCGAACGCCGCCCCGCCCGGTGCAGGAAACCCCCCGCCCGGGCCTGGGGTCTGCTCCGCCTGGCCGAGGAGACCGACGCCGAGGGTGTCTACCGCGATCTTCTCAACCATCCCCTGGTCACGCGGTGCGAGGCCGTCCAGGGGGAATACGATCTGGCGGTCGAGCTGGCCACCGGGGTGGCCCGGCGGCTCGACCAGGCCTGGGACGACCTGCGCCAGCGGCCCGACATCGGCCAGGCCGACCTTCTGCCCATCATCGCGCCCCCCCTGGACGAAACGGTCCAGCAGTTCCTGTCGGCTTTCCGGCGCCAACAGGAAGAAGAGGCCCGCCGCGGGGCCCGCCCTCGCAGTGCCGTCCTGGTCAGGGAACTCCTGCTCATCGAGATCGCCCGCGACCGGCTGGAAGCGGTTTTCCCCAGGCTGGCCTGCGCCGAGGGGGTCACCTCCTGCGAAGCCGTCCGCGGCGCCTGGCAGGCCGTGGTCCAGATCCAGGCCCCGCACCGGGAGGCGATCCAGCGCCTCGTGGGTGAGCGGCTCGAACCCATCGACGGCATCCGCCGCATCCGCAGTCTGAAGGTGGTCCGCCTCATCGAGAACTGAACGACGTCATCCCGCGCGGCTTCGCGCCCCACCGTCATCGCACGTGTCAACACCGGGAAAGGAGCACCAGAAACCCATGCCCCCGACGAACCAGGCCCCCCATGACCGGCCAGGCGGCCGCTCACGGCCATCGACGCTGGAGATGCACCTCTGGCGTGACGCGAACGAGCCGGGACAGCTGATTCCCCTTCTGCAAAAGGCGCAGGAAGAGTTTGGCTACATCCCCGAGCACGCCATCCGCACGATCAGCACCGTGACCCGCATCCCCGAGAGCGAGATCTTCGGTGTGATCACCTTCTACAAGCAGTTCCGTCTGAAGCCGCTCGGCCGTTACCTGATCCGGCTGTGCGACGGCACGGCCTGCCATGTCAACGACGCCAAGACCCTGATGGCCCTGATCAAAGAGGAACTCCGCCTCGACACCGACGACACCACCGACGACGGCCTGTTCACCCTTACCCCCGTCGCCTGTCTCGGGTGCTGTAGCCTGGCCCCCGTCATCATGATCAACGACGAGACGTTCGGCCGCCTGACCCCCCCCAAGGTCCGCCAGATCCTCAAGGAGTTCCGGCAGAGGGGCGCCGCCGCCGCGGCCAAGGGAGGGACCAAGGCGTGACCACCACCACCATCACCGTCGGAACTGGTACCTGCGGCATCGCCGCCGGCGCTGACAAGGTCCTCGCCGAGATCCGCCGCCAGCTGGCACAGACCGGCCTGGCCGCCGTGCCGGTCCGGGAAACCGGCTGTGTGGGCATGTGCTACGATGAGGTCCTGGTCGAGATCGAGCAGGACGGACGCAAGTTTCTGTACGGCGGCGTCACCCCCGACCGCGTTGAGCGCCTCGTCGCCCAGCACGTCAAGGCCGGCGCCCCGGTCACCGAATGGGTCGTCCTGGAAAACGACCGCGAGGGGAAGGCGGCC
>CAZKPI010000184.1:268-5370 GCA_964554555.1 uncultured bacterium | reverse complement strand
CGCATCGTCCTGCGCAACTGCGGGCACATCGACCCCCTGTCGCTCGACGACTACATCGCCCACGAAGGGTACAAGGCCATCCAGAAAGCCCTCAGGGAAATGACCCCCGAGAAGGTCATCGACCTGGTGCTCGCCTCCGGCCTGCGCGGCCGCGGCGGCGCCGGCTTCCCCACCGGCCAGAAATGGAAGTTCGCCCGCCAGTCGCCCGGCCCGGAGAAATACGTGGTCTGCAACGCCGACGAGGGCGACCCCGGCGCCTTCATGGACCGCAGTGTCTGCGAGGGCGACCCCCACTCGGTCATCGAGGGGATGATGCTCTGCGGCTACGCCATCGGCGCCGACCACGGGGTCATCTACTGCCGCGCCGAGTATCCCAAGGCCATCGTCAACCTGCGCCACGCCATCTCCGAACTGGAATCGCGCCGCATGCTGGGCGACAACCTGTTCGGCTCGAAGTTCTCCTTTCGCGTGAAGATCAAGGAGGGCGCCGGTGCTTTCGTTTGCGGCGAGGAGACCGCGCTGATCGCCTCGATCGAGGGCAAGCGCGGCATGCCCCGCCTGCGGCCCCCGTATCCCGCCGTCAAGGGCCTCTGGGGCAAACCCACCAACATCAACAACGTCGAGACCCTGGCCAACATCCCCTGGATCATCCTGAAGGGCCCCGCGGTCCTGTCCTCGATCGGCACCGAGAAGAGCAAGGGAACCAAGGTCTTCGCCATGGCCGGGAAGGTGAAACGTTCGGGCCTGGTCGAGGTGCCGATGGGCATCTCGATCAACCAGATCATCTTCGACGTCTGCGGCGGCATCGTCGGCGACCGCGCCTTCAAAGCTGTGCAGATGGGAGGCCCCTCCGGCGGCTGTATTCCCGCCTCCCTCGGCGACACCCTGATCGACTACGAGGGCATCACCAAGACCGGCGCCATCATGGGCTCGGGCGGCATGGTCGTCATGGACGACACCACCTGCATGGTGGAGATGGCCCGCTTCTTCCTCGAGTTCACCCAGAACGAATCGTGCGGCAAGTGCACCAGTTGCCGCATCGGCACCCTGCGCATGCTCGAGATCCTCGAACGGATCGTGGAAGGGGAAGGGAAGCCCGAGGACATCCCGACCCTCCTCGAACTGGGCGACCACATCAAGGCCACCGCCCTGTGCGGACTCGGCCAGACCGCCCCCAACCCGGTGCTGACCACCCTCAAATATTTCCGCGAGGAATATGAGGCGCACATCAGCGAGAAACGCTGTCCTGCCCACAGCTGTGCCCGGCTGGTCAAGTATGTCATCGACGCGAACAAGTGCGTGGGCTGTACCGTCTGCGCCCGCGAGTGCCCGACCAAGGCCATCGCCGGGAAGGTCAAGGAGAAACACGTGATCGACCAGGCGACCTGCGTCAAGTGCGGCAAGTGCCTCACCGTCTGCCGCTTCCAGGCCGTGACCAAAGACTGACCGGGACCCTCTCCCGCAACCGCAAAGGAAACCGCGATGAGCAACACCCCTGATATCCGCCTGAACATCGACGGCCAGGACCTCCGGGCCCGGCCCGGCCAGACCATCCTCGAGGCGGCCCGCGCCCACGGGATCGAGATCCCAACCCTCTGTTACGACCCCCGCCTCAACCCCTACGGGTCCTGCCTCCTGTGCGTCGTCCAGGTCGAGGGCATGCCCAGGCTGGCCCTCGCCTGCGCCACCGAGATCCGCGAGGGCATGAAGGTGCAGACCACCGGCGAGCGGATCTACCGCGCCCGCAAGAACGCCCTCGACATGCTGTTGTCGAACCACTTCGCCGACTGCCGCGGGAACTGCTACGAGAAATGCCCCGCCGGCATCGACGTGCAGGGATATCTCGCCCTGGCCAACGCCGGCAAGTATCTCGACGCCCTCGAGCTGATCCGCCGCAGTAACCCCCTGCCCATGGTCTGCGGGCGCGTCTGCGTGCGGTACTGCGAAGCCAACTGCCGCCGCCAGGAGGTCGACTCCCCCGTCGGCGTCAACTTCGTCAAGCGCTACGTCGCCGACCTGGCCAGCGACCACCTGCCCAAGCCCGTCGCCCCGCCCCCCTCCGGCCACAAGGTCGCCGTGGTCGGCGGCGGCCCGGCCGGCCTGACCGCCGCCTACTACCTGGCCCAGGGCGGCCATGCCGTCACCATCCTCGATGCCCAGACCCACCTGGGCGGCATGCTCCGCTGGGGCATCCCCGACTACCGCCTGCCCCGCGAGACCCTCGACAAGGAAATCGCCCTCATCCTGGGACTCGGCGTCGAGGTGCGCACCCAGAAAGTCCTGGGCAAGGACTTCACCCTCGCCGACCTGAAGGCGGAAGGGTTCGAGGCCATCTACCTGGCCCTCGGCTCCTGGGTCGCCAAGAAGATGCGCGTGAAGCACGAGGAGACCCCCGGGGTCTTCGACGGCATCGGATTCCTGAAAAAGGTCAAGGAGGAAGGCCCGCCGGCCCTGTCCGGGCACGTGCTGATCGTGGGCGGCGGCAACACCGCGATCGATGCCGCCCGCACCGCCCTCCGGTGCGGTGCCTCCAAGGTGAGCATCCTCTACCGCCGCACCCGCGAGGAGATGCCGGCCGACGACATCGAGATCGAGGACGCCCTCGCCGAAGGCGTCGAAATCCGGTTCCTGACCGCCCCCGTCGAGGTGGCGGCCGACAACGGCCGCGTCAAGGGCCTCCTCTGCCAGGAGATGACCCTGGGCGAGCCCGACGAGAGCGGCCGCCGCCGGCCCGTGGTCAAGCCGGGCTCCGACTTCGAGATCCCCTGCACCGCCATCATCGCCGCCATCGGCCAGGACTCCGACCTGTCCTGCCTGAAGAATGACCGGATCGGCACCATCGAAACCACCAAATGGGGAACCATCGTCGCCGACGAGCGGACCTGTGCCACCTCGGTGCCTGGCGTCTTCGCCGGCGGCGACGTGGTGAGCGGGCCCGCCGCCGCCATCGACGCCATCGGGGCCGGCCGCAAGGCCGCCCAGGTCATCGACCGGTTCCTCACCACCGGCAAGGTCCTTCCCTATCCGAAGGAATTCCTGAGCAAGAAGCTGAACCTTGGCGAGATCCCCGCCTCCTACTTCCAGGCCGTCGAGAAGGTCGAGCGCGCCCGCATGCGCCAGACCGACGCCGGGACCCGGGCCGCCACCTTCGCCGAGGTCGACCACGGCATCGCCCCCGGCGCCGTCGGCGGCGAAACCTCGCGGTGCCTGTCCTGCGGCTGTACCGAGGTCTTCACCTGCGAACTGAAGAAGCTCGCCGGCGAGTATGGCGTCGAGCAGACGCGGTTCGCCGGCAAGGTGAAGAAGTTCGAGGTCGACAACCGGCATCCCCACATCTCCCTCGATCCCAACAAGTGCATCCTGTGCGGCAAGTGCGTGCGCCTGTGCCGCGAGCTGATCGGCGCTTCGGCCCTCGGTTTCGTCAACCGCGGGTTCGAGACCATCGTCCGGCCCTCGATGGACCGCCCCCTGCAGGAAACCACCTGCATCAGCTGCGGCAATTGCATCGAGGTCTGCCCCACCGCGGCCATCGCCGCCCGGTTCCCCTTCGGCAAGCCAGGCCCCTGGATGACCCAGGCCCACGAGACCGTCTGCAACCATTGCGGTGTCGGGTGCGGCCTCGTCTTCAACAAGGTCAACGAGACCATCTGGTATCCCACCGCCAGGCCGCAGTCCGCCCACGTCCTCGGCCAGATCTGCTTCAAGGGCCGGTTCGGGCACGAGTTCCTGCGCGCCCCCGAACGTCTGCGCGAGGCCGCCGCGGGCACCGGGGCCCAGCGGCGGACCCTTTCCCTGGAAGCGGCCATGGACGAAGCCGTGGCCGGCCTCCAGAAGGCGGCCAAGGCGCACGGGGCCGACCGCCTGGCCTTCTTCGTCTCACCCCGGGCCACCAACGAGGAGGCCTTCCTGGTCCAGAAACTGGCCCGCGAGGCCTTCGCCTGCAACAACGTCGCCTCCCTGGCCGCCCTGGGCGGTGACGGCCGCGGCCTTCCCCTGCAGTTCGCGACCGGAGCCGTGGCCTCCACCGTGTCCCGGGCCCAGCTCGAAAAGACCGACCTGATCGTGCTGGTCAACACCCGGGTCGACGAAACCAACCCCGTCCTCGGGTTTTCCATCCGCCAGGCCCAGCGGCAGGGAGCCAAGCTGGTCGTGGTCAGCTCCGCCCCCTCGCGGCTGGCCGATGCCGCCGACCTCTGGCTCGATCCCCGGAAGGGAACCTCCGGCCTCCTGCTTCACTCCATCCTGTGCACCCTCATCCGCGACAAAGCCTACCAGGAAAAGTCGGTCCGCGACGTGCCGCATTGGGACAAAATCCGCGAACAGGCGGTCACCACCCTCGAACAGGCCGAGGAAGGAACCGGCGTCCCCGCCAAGAAGATCGCCTTCCTGGCCAACCTGCTGGCCGTCCCGCACCGGAATGTCGTCTTCGTGGCCCCCGCCGATGCCCCGGAAAACCTGGCCGCCGAGGACCTGCAGGCCATGACCAACATCCTGGTCCTGCTCGACCGCTTCGGGAAGCCCCGCAACGGCCTTCTCCTGACCCGCGCCACCGCCAACGGCCAGGGCGTACAGGACCTGTTCGCCTCCCCCGAAGCCGCCCAGATCCGGCAGGTCGGCATGCAGAACCCCCACCTCACCGGAGCGATGTCCTCGGCCGATCTGTTGTCCATCATCAAATCAGGCAAGATCAAGGGGGTGTTCTCCTTCGGCGAAGACCTCGCCCAACTGCCTCTGGGTGCCGCCCTCCTGGAAGGCGTGGAGTTCCTCGCCGTGGTCGATCTCTTCCCCACCGCCACCACGGCCCGGGCCCAGGTCGTCCTGCCCGGATCGGGCTTTGCGGAAACCGACGGCAGTGTCACCTCCATGGACCGCCATGTCCAGGGGTTCGCCCGCGTCCTCGCCCCCCCCGCCGGCAAGGCCGGCTGGGAGATCCTGGGCGGCCTCATTGAGCGGGTCACCCGGCGCCATCCCATGACCATCCAGGAGATCCGGATGGAAATTTCCCGCATGAACCCCCACTACCACCCGCTGGTGCGGGTGGGCCGGTCCGGGTCCTTCTATTGGAACGAGACCGAAGAAGGCGGCGAGGTGCTCTTCGCCAG
>CAZKPI010000184.1:0-243 GCA_964554555.1 uncultured bacterium | reverse complement strand
GCGCAGGCCCTGTCCGTCCCCACGGAAGGGGAACGCCGGCTCACCAGCCAGGATCTCGCCCGCCTGTCCTCGCTCGACACCTGGGTGGCCAGCCTGGAAGCCTCCCTGCGCCGTCCGCCCGCCCCCGCCGGCCCGCCGCGGTGAGGCCGGCCCCCTGGCCAGACGCCGCCACGGCGGGCCACGCCGTCTGTCACAGCCAGGGGGCGTGGCCGACCCCCGGCGGGCGGGGGGACGCCATCCCCC
>CAZKPI010000183.1:0-8286 GCA_964554555.1 uncultured bacterium | reverse complement strand
ACCCCCGCCGGGCCATCAGCCGACGCGGCGGCGGCACCCGCCGCCCCGGCTTCCGGTCCCGCCGGGGCCGGCGACCTTCCCGTCACCGAGCGGGCCATCTTCGCCGGGGGATGTTTCTGGGGGGTCGAGCACCTGATGCAGCAGGTCAAGGGCGTGCAGTCGGTCACCTCGGGCTACATCGGGGGAACCGTCGAGAATCCCACCTACCGGCAGGTCTGCAACCATGACACCGGCCATGCCGAGGCCGTCGAGGTGGTGTTCGACCCCCGCCAGACCAGCTACGAGGAATTGGCCCGGCTGTTCTTCGAAATCCATGATCCGACCCAGGCCGACGGGCAGGGTCCCGACCTTGGCGATCAGTACCGGTCGGAGATCTTCTTCACCAGCGAGGCCCAGCAGGCGACGGCCGAGAAGCTGATCGGCATCCTGCGCGGCAAGGGGCTGAACGTGGTGACACGGGTGACGCCGGCCGGCACTTTCTGGAAGGCGGAAGAGTATCACCAGGATTACTACCGCAAGAGCGGCGGCACCCCCTATTGTCACCGGCGGGTGAAGAGGTTTTGAGAGATTGGCCATGGCGTGGTCACCGGTGTTCGAAGAGTATCTGCGCAAGAGCCGTTTCACCCAGCTCGTCATCTGGGCGGCCCTGACCGCCTCGGCGGCGATTCACGTCGGTCTGGCGTATGTCCTGACGACCGTGATTCCCCTCAAAATGCCCACCATTCCCAGCTCCCTGCCCACCATCCTGTTTGTCCTGGCCGCGGGGGAAGCGGCCTGCTCCATCGGCGCGCGGCGCTTTCTGATGGCGCCGTCCCGGCTCCTGCGCCGCCTGGCCGAGCCGGTCGATCCGGATGGCCTGGCCCTCGCCGGCGGCTCCGGGCCAGCCAGCGCCGCCCTGGCGGGGGAGATCCGGCAGATGCCCCCGGCCGCGCGGGCCTGGGTGAACGTGCTCAGGGACATGCAGAACACCACGCTCATCTGCCTGTTTCTCAACGAGTCGACGGTCCTGCTGGGGTTGGTCGCGGCCATTCTGGAGCAGAGATTCGCCGCGATCCTGCCCTTTGCCATCCTGGGGATCTGCCAGAACCTGGTGATGATCCCGCGGCCGCGCGAAGAGCTGGCGGAACTCGCCGAACTGGCCGCCCGGCAACCGCCCGGTCGGCCCTGAGGCGAACGCCCCGGCCGCCGACCGGTCTGCGAAGAATCAGCAACCGCCGCCGGAAAACCGGCATTTTTTCCCCGGGGGCAGTGGGAAGCCTGGTCCCAGGCGGGCTTCTGCCTGGCACGCCTTTTGCTAATTCCGCCATTTCCCATTCAATCGGGAATCCCGACAGGGAGAGCGTCATCCTCAGGAGCGGAGTATGGAAGAGAGGATCTGCAGTGCCCGGGAGTTCATCGCCCCCGAGCTGACGGCGGAGGCCTACCAGCAGTTGACCGGACACGCCCTTCTCGCGGTGGCCCACTGGCGGAAGCGGCACCCCGGGTTCTATTTCGCCCTTCTCGAGAGCGGCACCCTGATTGAACGGGCCAACGCCGTCGCCGCCCAGGCCGAGACGGCCATGCGCGACTTGACCGCCCAGGGGCTGACCCGTGAGGAGGCCTGGGCCATCAGCGGCCGGGAATGGATCTTCGGGGCCCCCGGCCAGCCGGAGGCCGCGTCATGAACCATCCCTTCCACCACCTGATCCTGAGGGGCCGCCAGAGCCGGTCGAGCCCCTGGCACCGTTCTTCCCTGTCGTCCGGGGCGGCGCCCCGGGACGGGTCCGGCCGACGCTCCTTCCTGGGCTCGCTGGTCTTCAGTCTGGTCTTCAGTCTGGTCTTCACCGGGGTGATCCTGGTCATGGCCTGGGCCTGGAACCCGGTCGACCTGTTCCACTCGGCGTCTGGAGTGGTCTGGACAGAAGTGTTGGCCCTGGGCGGGGTGTTGTTCGGGCTGGCGTTCCTGATCAGCTTGCCGCTGGCCATGCTGTTCCAGTTGCGGCAGGTCCTGCCCGACGACGAGGCCGGGCTTCCCTCCTCCGAAGCCTGAATTGCCGGCCCGGTCCCGGCCGGTGAGCGCCCGGCGGCCGGTCAATGGTTCCCGGTCCGGCCCTTGCCAACTGGGCCTCCCGGCGACGGATCATCGGCCGGCGGCCCGGCGGGCGGATGGTGACCGGGAAACGCCGGACGGGAGGACACCGCCCGGCCCGCCGCCAGAAACCCGTTCCGGCCAGGCCGGCCTCCCCTGCCGTTCCCCGGCGCCTGCCGCGACCCCCGGCAGAACGGGGGAAAATTCGGTGTTGTGTCCCATGGGCCATCTGGGCTAGTACTGGGGGTTGCGCATGGACCGCACCCGGGAAAATTTCTGGCAGTTGATCTTCCTGCTCCTGCTGTCGCTCCTGCCCTTCGGCATCATCTGGGGGGATGGCCGACTGCGGCAAAGCTTCGCGCTGGAACAGAAACGCCTGGAATGGGAGCAGGAAGCGGGGCGGCTGATCGAGGAGGTCCGGGCCAACCTGACCCTCGAGAGCCAGCTGGCCCGGATGGGCCTTCGGCTGGCCCGGCAGTTCGACCGGATCACCGATCCGTCGTGGCGGCTGACGGGGCCGGAACTGGTGCGCCGGTTCCAGACCTGCTTCCCCGCCACGCACCGGACCGCCGGGGTCCGGCTGTACGGGTTCGGTCGTGATGCCGGCGGGGGGTTGACCCTGCTGTCAGGCCCGGGCCTGGAAACCTCCCTCGGACAGATGGTGAAGACGGTCTTCGCCTGGGTCCTGGCCCCACCGGCCGCCAGGGGCCCGGCCAGCGTCTCGCTGACCAAGAAGTTCGCGGCCATGTTCGGGGACTATGTCCCCCTCGATCTGCTGGCCAGCCACCGGCGCGGGCGGGCCACCCCTATCTTCTTCGGCCGGAACGACGGCCTTCTGCTCTGGGACCACGTTGAGACCCGGCGCGGGAAGGCGGGCGGGTATCTCGCCATCTTCCCGCTGGAGATGCGCAAGTCCGACATTCCCGCCGCCCATGCCCTGCGGGAGGCACAGCAGGGGCATCGCGGGATGCTTCCCGTGCTCCTGCCGATGGATGGGGAACCGGCCAGCCGGAGAGTCATCCTGCCCGACGGCTACCGGCCGTCGCGCCGGGCCGCCAGGCTCCTGCGCCGACTGCGCCCGCTCGGGAACCAGGACCGGGACCGGCTGTCGGAACCGGGAAGCGTTTTCACCATCGCGGGAAACCACTGGGCCATGCGGCAGTTCCTGACGCCGGACGTCCCATACGAAATCTGGGTGTTTTCCCCCATTCCGCGAACCTGGTGGGAGGGAACCACCGCCTCTCTCCTCTTGTGGGGGCTGATGGCCGGCGGATTCTGGGCCTACCTGGGGGTTCGGCTGAACCGCCCCGGGGGCGGGTTCTCGCTGTCGATGCGGCAGTGGGTGATGACCTGCATGGTCTTCCTGGCCGCCCTGGCGCTGGCCATCCTGCGGTTCTCGGCCCTCTACTACGTCGAGACGGCCACGGCCCGGCAGGTTCATGACCGGGTGACCGACACCCTGGCCCGCCTGGAGAGGATCGATACCGGCGTTTCCACGGTTTTCGACCAGTATGAACAGGCCTGCTCCCGGCTGGCCTTTGACCGCCGATGGGTGGAAGACCTCCTGGGGGACGACCCGGCCGTCGCCTCCCGGGCGGCCGCCGTGGCTGAGGCCTTCCTGGCCCGACAGCGTCCTTCCTTCGCCCTGCAGTACGTGATGCGGTACCAGGCCCGTCAGAACCTGGCGGGGCGGACCTTTTCCCAGGGGGGGGCGGATGCGGCGCAGGGGGCTTCCCTGCAATTGTTCCTTCAGCCGTTCATGGAGGCCGGAGCCCAGATGGCGGGATTCCTCTCCCGTTCCTCTGCCGCCGAAAGCAAGGGAAGGGAGGCCCTGGAGCGGCTGTTCACCGACCTCATCCGGTTCAGCATGAACGAAGGGGCCTTCCGGATGTTCCTGGACCTGCGTCAGCGGGCCGACCTCATGAAGAACGGCGAGAATTCACTGCTCCAGTATTACGACTTCCTGGCCCAGGGCGGCCGGCTCCTGGGCGGGGTGGTGTTCCTGGCTGATGCCCAGCAGGCCTACGAGAAGTATCTGCGGCTGGCCGTCCCCCGCCTGGACGCCAGCGACCCCTCCTGGTTCGTCCTCGGGCGCCGCCTGCCCACCGGCTGTCAGGTCATCCGCCTGACGGGTGAGTCCCTGCTCCAGAGCCGCGCCGGGCAACGGCTGGAGGAGCTGATGCACCTGTCGGCGCTGTCGAACGCCGCCCAGGAGGAGCGGGGGGAAGGGGTGGCGCGGGTGGCGCACCCCTGCCGGTTCGCCGAGGGCTTCGTGCTCGGAGCGCTGGTTCCCCTGCACGACATCCAGGCCTGGCGGGACCGGCAGTTGCGGCGGCTGGAAGCCGCCATCCTGGGATTTTTGGCCCTGGTCTTCCTCCTGGGCCGGTCGACCGCCAACCACCTGCTCGACCCGCTCGGCAAGGTCGAAGACGGTCTGCGGCGGGTGGCGGAGGGCGACCTCAACCTGCGGCTTGACCTCCAGCGCCAGGACGAGCTGGGCGACCTGTCGGCCGCTTTCGACGGGATGCTGCAGGGTCTGCGCGAGCGGCGGGATCTCGGCCGGTTCGTGTCAGGGGAGGTGGACGCCCTGGTGGCCCGGGCGGACCTGGGCACGATGCTGACCCCCCAGCGGCGGGTCGGCACCGTGCTGGTTTCCGACCTGCGGCAGTTCACCACCCTGTCCGAGACGCATCCCGCCGCTGAGATCGTGGCCATGCTCAACCGCCACCATCAGGAGATGGTGGAGGCCATCCGCGCCGAAGGGGGGTCGATCGAGCTGTTCATTGGGGACGCGGTGGTGGCCGCCTTCTACGACCGGGAGGAGGGTGACGGCCCCCGCCGGGCGGTGGCCGCGGCCCTGGAGATGCGCCGCCGGCATGCCCGCATCGTGGCGGAGCGGCGGGCGGCCGGCCGGTTCGTCTACCAGATGGGCGTGGGCATCGACCGGGGCGAGGTGTTGGCCGGAACCTTCGGCGAGGCGGGCCGGCTGGAGCACACCCTGCTGGGCCCCCCCCGTCAGCATGCCGAGCGGCTGGAGGCGATGTCCAAGAAGGGAAGGCATTCCCTGATCGTGGTTTCCCCCTCGGTGGCAGGGCTGTGTCCCGCGACCTCGTTCGTCCCCCTCTCCTCGGAAGCCCTGGAGGTGGTCGGCCCCACCCCGGAGGTCAACCCGTGAACGCCGCCTCCTGGCCAAGCCGGCTCCTGGCCGTGTTGTTTCTGCTCCTGCCCCTCGGCCTGGGATTTTCCAACGACCGCCTCGCCCTGGAACTGGCCCGGCAAAAGGCGGAGGGACGGGCCCTGGAAACCGCCCGGCAGATTGCCGAAGCCCAGTTCCATTCGCAGACGGCGGCCACCCAGATCAGTCAGGCCCTCGAACAATTCCAGGCCAGGGTACAGCGGATCCTGGAAACCTGCCTCGACCGTGACGCCCGCCCCCGCATCCGGGCCCTCCACCGCCGCCTGCTGGAACGGCGACTGCCCCGTCACGACCTCGTCGTCTGCCGGTATGACAACTTCCGCCGGCGGGTGGTACCCGTCTTCAGCCATTCCTCGGGCCTCGGGCTGACCGAAACCCTGGCCGCCCGGTTCCTGAACGGCTGTGTCGAGCAGTATCTCCCCCCACCCGCCCTCGGGCAGGTCCTGCCGCCCCTCCAACAGATCCTCCATTTCCCGATGGCCGCGGATATCCGGGACATCGGGGCGCAGGGCAAGACGGTGGTCATGAACGTCCTCGAGGGCCGTCGGGGCCTCTACTGGGACCTCACGCCGCGGGTCATCTCGGGGAATGACCGTCTCGTCGGCCTGACGGCCGGCGTGCTCGATCTCGAACGCCTGCCCCGCGACTATCCCCTGCGCCTTCAGATCTCGAACTGGCAGTCGGAGGAGAGCGGGCTGGGGTTTTTGCCTGTCGGCACGAGGGAGGTGCGTCTTTCCCGGTTCTTCCGCCGGTTCCCGGGCCTGGGCCGCCGGGCGCTGGCCGCGGTGGCGGCCAGGCCCGAACAGGAGGTCGCCGCGGTCATCGACGGGGTGCTGATCCATTCCCCCGCCCCCGGCCCCGGCCGGGATTTTCGCTTCCTGGTGGGGGTCCCGGTGTCGAACCCGGAGGGGGGGTCGGTGCTGGCCCGGTATCCATGGGCCACCCTCCAGGTGCTGGTCCTGGCCGGTCTGGCCATGCTTGTCCTGATCCGGACCAGGGTTTTTGGGGAGCCCTTGCGCCTGCCCGTGGGGGTCGTGCTGGCCATGGCCTTCCTGCTGGTGGTGCTGGGGCCGGGAGCGGGAGTGCTGGGCGTGGGTCAGACCGCGGCCGCGGAAAAGGAAGACCGGGACCGGCAGGAAACCGCCCGGCGCCTGCATCACCGTCTGGTCACCCTCGACCACGTCTTCCTGGGATTCCAGGCCCGGACCGTGCAGGCAATGCGGCGGGCGGTCAGCCATCCCCTCGCGCTGGCCTATCTCCAGAATGATGCCCGCACGCCCGACTCCAACCGGGGTCTGGCCTCGCTTCCCCACCTGCTGGTCACCCTTTCCCCGCACCTGAAAGACCGCGAGCAAAGGTATCCCCTCAACGGGGTGATCATTTCCGTCGGCTCGGCCGGATTCTGCCGGAGCTGGAACTACGCGGAGGTTCTCAAGGAAAACGACCCCGCCCAGGGGAACCTCGCCCGGCTGGTGATGCCGTTCGCCCGCAAGGCCTGGGAGAACATGGAACGGCGGCACGGCCTGACGGCAACCGCGGCGGCCGCGGCGGCCGGGGATGACCGTTTGCAGGTCGGGGCCGTCCGGGACGAGATGATCTTCGATGAATTGCGCCGCCTGATGGGGAGTATGTTCGGCAGTGACCTCTACACCCGGCTCCTGTTTGCCCCCGAACAGCAGGTGGAGATGCGGATGAACCTCGGCCGGATGTTCGTCCTCAACACCATTGTCGCGGAGGGAACCCTGCCCCGCTTTCTGGTCACCTGGATCTACGACGAGTTCCTCACCCGCAATGCCTTCCTCGAAAACTACCTCCGGACCTTGAACCGCGGGGGCGGGGAGGCGGTGTTCACCACCAGCCTGGCCACCCTGGCCGGAACCAGCGTGCCGCCGGGCCTTGAAAAGATCCCCCCCCTGCACGACCTGGTGGAACGCTCCCGCTCCGGCCAGGCAGGCTGTCCGCCAGACCCCTGACGGCGACGTGCTCTACGAGACGATGCCAAGCCAGCGTGTCAGTTACACCCTCTTCTCCGGAACCCTGGCGGCGGGGAATCTCGCCCAACGGGTCCGGCGCCTGTTCCAGATGGCGGCGGCGGGAGGCTTCGCCGCCGCGGCGGGGCTGGCCCTGGCGGCCGCCCTGTTCTTCCTGGCTCCGCTCCGGCGGATGCTCGAGGCCCTGCAGAGGTTCCGGCCGGGCCAGCCGGCCGAGCCGCTGGCCGACAGCCGGCGGGCCGACGAGTTCGGCACCCTGGCCGCCGCCTTCAACACGATGGTCGAAGGACTGCGGCAGAAGGATCTGCTGGGGCGTTTCGTGTCGGAGACGGTCCGGCGCCTGGTGGCCGACGAGGAATTCCGACAGCGGGCCCAAGCCGGGGAGACCCGGGAGGTCACCATCCTGTTTTCGGGTCTGGCCGGCCTGGAGGACGGGCCAGGCGGGACGTCCCCCGACACGGTGTTCCAGTGGCTGGAACAGCACTGGGCGTCACTGCACCAGGTGGTCGAGGAGGTGGGCGGCGAGATCAACAAGGTCATGGGCGACAAGATCCTGGTCGTCTTCGATCACCAGCTTCTGGGCGGGGCGGGGCCGGCCGCCGCCGCCGCCCTGTCGGTGGCCGTTTCCCTGCATGCCCGGCTGGTGGCGGGCGGCCTGCCGGCGCCCGAGATCGGCATCAATGCCGGGATGGTCATCGCCGGGCTGATGGGCTCCCCGAACTTCCGGCTCGATTACACGGTGATCGGCGACACGGTCAACCTGGCTTCCCGGCTGGCCACCCTGGCCCACACGGCTGGCGGAAGCCGGATCGTCCTGGCAGGTTCCCTGGTTCCTTACCTGCCGCGGCACCTGCGGGTGACCCGCCTGCCGTTCACGCGGGTGAAGGGCAAGACGCAGGAGGTCGAGGCCTACCGGCTGGAGCTGGACGACGGCGGGCCGGCGGCCGGGGAGGCAGGCGGCAGAAGGTAGGCGGGGGTCTCCGCGCGGGGCATCCCGGGAATGGGCCGCCCGCCGGGCTCCCGGGCCGCCG
>CAZKPI010000182.1:1716-8326 GCA_964554555.1 uncultured bacterium | reverse complement strand
GACCGCCACCGTCGCCCTGCGCGATCTGGAAGCCCGGCTCCTCGAGGTCTGGCCGAAAACCCCGGGCTGGCTGCTCGAGCCGCTCGCCGAGGCCGGCCGCCGTCAGTCCTCGCTCACCGAGGTCAACACCCGCCTGCGCACCATCTTCGAACGGATCCGGTACCTGCTGGTCAGCGGCTTCATCGTGGGCTATTTCGCGCAGGGCACCCGCAACCGGGTCGCCGACCGGGCCTGCTTCCGGGCGGTCGCCGACCCGGCCGGCCTCAACACCCTCCAGCTCCTGCGTCTGCTCGCCGACACCCTGCCCGACCCCTACGGGTTCGGCGACGTCTTCCCCCTGGCCATGGGCCACTGTTTCCGCGAGGGGCTCGAGGATGAGTTCGCCGAGCCGTTCATCTCCCTGCAGGAGGGCTTCAACCTGCTTGACGAGTATCCCCAGGAGACCGCCAACTTCCATGCGGCGGCCGTCGAGGGGCTGTGCGACCTGCTTCGCGGCCTGTCGCGGTTCCTCGGTTCCAACCACCTGGTGGTCAAGCAGGGCACCCCTGACGGCCTGCGGGTGCTCGACCTGTGGGGCCCCAAACCGGTCCATCTCGACCCCAAGCGGTTTGCCAACGACCTCCTGCCGGTGAACTGCCCGATGCTCTTCAGCCAGGATTCCATGAACTGCCTGCCGCTGGCGCCGTTCTTCCTGGCCGACCAGGCCGCCGGCCTCCTGCGCCGCGGCCCCATGGACGAAAAAGCCCGCTGGGAGTTCTTCGAACGCGTCGAGGCCCAGGAAAGCTTCCTGCTGTTTCTGACCGAAACCGGCGCCGGCACCTGACCTCCGGGTTCCCTCCCCGGGCGCCGGGTTACCGGGGCAGGCCGCGCAGCAGCTCCCGCAGGTCGTACCGCACGTAGGGGCATTCGGCCGCCGGCCGCTGATCGTCGGCGTTGGCGATCCAGGCCTCCAGGCGGCCCGGCACGAACAGGCAGTTGTGCAGGTTACTGCGCATGGCCACGGGGCGGTCCATCAGCCGGAGGGCGGAGCTGGCGGTGAACGTGCCGTGGCCGGCCGTCACCCGCTGGCGCAGTTCCTTCAGCCGACTGCCGGCCGACAGCACCACCGCGTCGGCGATGCCCTCCCCCAGCTGGGGATGGGCCTGCCCGGGTTTCAGGAACTCGATCTCGGTCGGGGTGGCCCGCACCGCCACCGCGTCGGGAATCTTCCCGTCGGCGAAGACGTAGAAATATTCACAGGTGCGGGGGCTGTCTGTCCACAGGCGGCAGGCCTCCTCGAGGGTGCCGCATTCCTCCAGGGCCCGCCGCATCAGGGTGGTCATCGGCACGCCGTCCCACTGGTAACGGCCGCCCCCGCCCATCTCCCCCAGCGAGATCCCCGCCTCGTTCATGCCGCTGACCGACCCCTGCAGGCCGGCATAGCTGACGTTGAGGAAGGCGCGGGCCCCGTCCGGCTTGACCACGAAGGCCACGGCCACCTGCTGGAGTCCGATCTCGGTCATGTAATCGAGGACCCGCCCGTGGTACAGGGCGCCGTCGGCGGCGGCCCGCCCGAACAGGGCGAACCCGGAACAGTGGAAATATTCGGGAAAGATGTTCGACAGGCGCAGTTCCCGGTACGTGAGCCCGGGACAGGCCGAGGCGATGGCCCCCAGCTCCTCCAGGTGGCGGGCCGGGAGGTGCGGGCTGAGCCGGCGCCAGGCCTCCTCCAGTTCGCCGGGGAACCATTTCCCCCGCTCGATGGTGCTGACCAGCCCGACCAGGTGGAGAGTCGAATCGACGGTCCGCCGGATCTCGGGCCCCAGCAGTTGGCCGTGGGCGGTGCCGATCTGGACGGGACTGCCGGCCAGGCGCACCAGGATCTGCCCGTCGTGGTGCCGCAGGTCGCCGTGCGGCACCGTGCGGGGTTCGGGGCGGGCCTGCACGGGCGCCCCCGGGAACTTGACGGAAAGGGCCCGGAACAGGCCCCGGAACAGCATCCTCTCGAGGTCGTCGCGGGACACCTGCTCGGTGCGCACGGGGACCACCGGCGGGGCGGGAGGAGGGGCGTCCGCGGGCCGCGCCGACAGCGTGAACGAGGTGAGACCGGCGAGACCGCGCGTGGACGAGGCCAGCGACAAAGACACCCAGGGAGTGCCGCTGGCCGGCACCAGCAGGGTGCCTCCGCCCGGCAGGCGCCAGCCATGCGCGAAGGGAGGGCAGTCGCCGGCGGCCAGTAGCGTCAACCCCGGCAGTACCACCTGCCGCAGACCGGTTTCCAAGGTGGCCGGGCCCAGAAAGGCCAGGAACCCGGCCAGGCTGGTCTCGGGGGTGACCAACCGCCCCAGCAGGCCCGTCGGCGCCAGGTGGTCGGTGCCCGCCGTCAGCGGCCCCTCCCCGACGAAGGCCACTCCGGCCTTGGGCAGGACCAGCGCGGTGAGGCCGGCCTGCCGGGCAAGGAAGACCTCGCGCCAGGGGCTGTCGAGCCGCACGACCCAGGCCTCGGGCCCGGACCGGTGGATGGTCAGACGGTGGAGGCGGCCGGCCTGGGGCCCCGGCCCGTGGCCGGTGCCGCTGGTCGTCTCGGCTCGGAAGTCGGTCAGGGCCGCGTCGGAACCGGTGCCGGCCACGAGGTCGAGGGTGAACCGTTCGCGGTCCTCCAGGAGGGGGGCCAGCAGTTCGCGGCCAACGGCGACCAGCCGGTCTTCGGCCGGCCCGGCGAGGGCCGCACCCCAGGGCAGGAAGGTCATCAGCCAGATCAGAAGGCCAAGGGAGAGCCGGGATCGGCGAAATCCCGCGGGTGGGTGGCGGCATGGTCGGGCCGGGCGGACTGCACGGCGTTCGATGGGGGAAAGGGGACACCCCCGGCCCCGGGTCGGTCGGTTCATGGCATTCCTCCCGTAACGGCTGGCCCGGCCTGTCTCCGCTGGTTCCGGGTGGCGGCCGTCTCCCGCTCATTTTCAGCGAACGCCGGGATTTGGTCAAGGGGGAGCATGCCCGTTTCCCGTTCATGGGCCTGCCGGGAGTCCTCAGGACTCCGATGGGAAACGGGGAGCGCCGCGGGGCCGGGGTCCCCGGCGACCGCTTCCGGACCCGGCCGTTGGCCGTCCCGCCGTCGCCGTCGTCTCCGGCACCGGCGGCGGAGATGCCAGTACAAATGGTACAAAACCAATAATTCTGGTGATACTGCTTATGGGGCGTGCGGTGCGGCCGGTTCACGCACCAGCAGGATGACCGTCATGTCGTCGGGCTGGGCGAGGCCCCGCCGCCAGGCTTCGCACCGGCGGTAGACCTGCCGGATCCGCTCGTCGGGCGGGTCGCCGCGGGTCTCCCGGAACAGGGCGATGGTGCCGTCGTAGCCAAGCGGGGGGCCGTCGGGGCTCGGGGTTTCCACGATGCCGTCGGTGTAGAACCAGACGTCGTCCCCCGGAGCGAGCTGGAGGGTCTGCTCGGCAAAAGAGGCGTGGCGGCGGGTGCCGAGCGGGAACCCGGAGGCGGGCAGTTCGCTGACCCTGCCGTCGGCCGTGAACCAGTAGGGGCTGTTGTGCCCGGCGTTGGCGAAGGTGAGGGTGGCCGGGCCGGTCTCGAGCAGACCGTAGAAGAAGGTCATCATACTGCGTTTCTGCAGGCTGTCGAAGATCATCCGGTTGACGGCATGCAGGACCGCGGACGGGCGGGGGTCGCGGCGCGCCTCCTGGGTGACGATGGCCTTGGCCATGGCCATCAGCAGGGCCGAAGCCGCGCCGTGGCCGGCCACGTCGCCGATCAGGATGACCGCGCGGTCGGGGCCCAGGGCAAAGTAGTCGAAGTAGTCGCCCCCCAGTTCCGAGGCGGTCACCGAGCGTCCGTGAATGGCAAACCCCGGCAGAACGAGAGGCTCGTTGGGGAACAGGCGCTCCTGGATGGTTTTGGCCACCGACAACTGCTCGAGACTCTCCATGGTCGAGTTGAAGGCGGCCGACAGGTCGCCCAGCTCGTCCCGGTCAAACACCGGGATCCGGTGGCGGAAGGTTCCCCCGCGCATGTGGCGGACCCCCTCGGTCAGGGCGGTGATGGGGGCGAGGAACTGGCGGGCGAGCGAGGCGCCGACGGCGATCGACAGGGCGAAGCTGAGAAGGCCGAACCACAGCAGGGTACGGCGCAGGCGGCGGATCTCGGCGTAGATGTCGGTCAGGGGCATGGTCTGGATCAGGATGTGCCGGGAGAGCTCCTTCCCCGGCAGTCCGGCGGTGAGGTGCGGGACGCCTTCGATCTCCACCTGGTCGAGCAGGGGGGTGTTGCGGGTTTTGATCCGGTCCAGAAAGGCCCCCAGCCAGCCGGTGCGGGCCAGCCGGGGGGGCATGTCGAAGCGCGGGGACTCGGTGGAAAGGGCATACAGCCGACTGCCTGGCAGGTCCCGTTGGCGGGCCAGCAGGTGGCGCTGGAGGTAGGTCCGGTACACTTCCTCGGTCGGCCAGACCATCACGGCAATGGCTTCCCCAACCCCGCGGGGGTTGAGGATCAGGTCGAAATAGATGAACCGGTCGGCGCCGGCGAACTGCACCCGGTTGACCTCGCCGATCCGACCCATGAAGCCTTGCAGAAGGCCCTGCGCTTCCTCGTCCTCGAACAGGAGTGCCTCCGCGGAGACGGTCTGCCGGGTTTGCAGGGTGTCGGCCCCGAACCCCATATTCTGGTTGTAGAGGCGCAGGGATTCGAGCCCCATGCCCTTCAGCAGGCGGTCGAACTGTTTGCGCCGGCCCGGCTCGATTCCCCCCTCGATGACCTGGCCATCCCGCAGGATCATGGCCGGGGCGTTGAAGTCGCCGAGGCTGGCGCGGCACGCCTGCAGGCGGTTCAGGAACCCCTGGAAATCGAACCCGCCGGCCGGCCGGTAGGAGGCTTTGAGGACCCGGTTCAGGATGGCCTGGTGCTCGCTGAGAACCTTCGGGAACCGGGCATCGAAGCTCTTGAGCGATTCCTGCAGGGCATCCCCCGTTTCCTTCACCAGGCGGGTTTCGGTCTGGGACAGGTAGTCGAACCCGCTCGCCAGCAGGACGACAAGCGGCAGGCCGGTGGCGATGCCGAACAGGCCGATCAGCTTACTGCGGATCGGGATGGGGACCTCCCACTCCAGGACCATCACCAGGAAGGAGGCGCCCGTGGTGAGCAGGAGGACGAGGCCGGAGGCCAGGGCCAGCCGCTGGTTCCAGTGCTCTCCGCGGACCCGGGGATCGAGGCGGCGCATGGTCCAGAAGCGGAACGTGGTGTCGAGGGGGAGCATGGCCACCAGTCGGTCGTCTGTCACCGTCCAGGGGCGCGGGGAAGTATCGAGGCGGGAGATGGCCAGAGTGACCAGGCGAGCCTCGCCGGGGGTCAGCCGTGGAGCGGCGGGGGTCCCTCCCAGCGGGGTGATGCCGCCCGCCAGCCGCCGGTGGACCCGGTTCAGGCGGGCGATCTGCACCCGCAGGGGATACCAGGGCGGGGCTCCCTGGCGGTGGATGTGGGCGAACAGCCCCGCCCCCGGTCCGGCGTACCAGAAGAACCAGGTGCGGCGGCCCGTGGGGAAGATCTGGGCCACCCGCCGGTTCTGGTGTTGCAGGGACAATTCCTTCGACGGGGGTTTGTCCCCCCAGAAATAGCTCAGCAGGCGGACGTTGGTTTTGTCCTCGAGCCCGGCCATCAGGGCGGAGCGGGTCCGGAAGGTCTGGAACAGGCGGCGGATCTGGTACCGCGAAGTGAGGGGGGGAAGGCGGTCGGGCCAGGCGCAGTTTCCCTGCCCGTCCGCGACGTACAGGTCGAGCAGGTTCGGAAACCGGGCCTTCGCCTGGCGGGCCATCGCCAGCAACCGGGCCAGCGGGTCGCGGGTGCCGATGGTCCGTTCCACCATCCGGTTCAGCCAGGCGTAGTAGAAGCGCTCCGGCATCCCCTGGCGCAGGGTTCCCTCCATGAGCCTGATCATCCGGGCGGCCTCCCGCCCGGTGTAGGCCTCCCATTGGAGGGTGAAGGCGTGCCTGACCCCGAGGTTGATGACCACCAGCGGAAAGATCAGGAAGCACAGGCAGAAAAACGCCCACCGCAGGAACCGCATCACGCCGGATGACTCTCCTTCCCCTTCCGCGGCATTCTACCATGGGTGCCGGGGTTCCCGGGCAGGCGGGACCGGTGGTCCAGGGGCCGGCGGCCCGGGCGGGGCGGCGGGGAGGAACGGATCTCCTTCCGCTCTGGCAGAAGTTCCCAGGGGTGCGATCATTCGGCGGGAGCCGGCGGCAGGATGGGGAGGCGGGGAGTGGTAGAATGCCGGGGTGGCGGGAAGGTCGGGGCAATCCGCTCTGGGTTCCCGTCGTTGGAACGGTCGAACCTGCCGCGCGCCGGCACCGACGGACGACATGCATCGAGGAGGAGGACTATGCGAACGAGGAACCTGTGGAGGGGTTTGGCCCTGGCTCTGGCGGGAATGCTCTGCCTGGGGTGGGCGGCCCGGGCGCAGATGCCCGAGCCGGGGGGCGACAAGACCCTGTCGCCCTACTTCTTCGTCAAGAGCGACGACCCCGCCCTTGACCAACTGCCCCTGAAATCGACCGCCGCCGATGTCAAGATCGCCGGCGTCATCGCCGACATCCTGGTGACGCAGGCCTACAAGAACGAGGGG
>CAZKPI010000182.1:0-1706 GCA_964554555.1 uncultured bacterium | reverse complement strand
AGGCCATCTACGTCTTCCCCGCCTCGACCCGCGCCGCCGTCTACGGCCTGAAGATGACGATCGGCACCCGCACCATCGTCGCCCAGATCAAGAAGAAGGCGGAGGCGCGTGCCGACTACGAGGCGGCCCGCAAGGCCGGCAAGAGCGCGTCCCTGCTCGAGCAGGACCGCCCCAACGTCTTCACCATGAATGTCGCCAACATCCTGCCCGGCGACGAGATCAAGGTCGAGATGAGCTACACCGAACTGCTGGTGCCCACCGACGGGGTCTACGAGTTCAGCTACCCGACCGTGGTCGGCCCGCGCTACAACGGCGGCGGCAGTCCCGCCGCCACCCCGCCCAAGAATGAGAAATGGGTCGCCAACCCCTATCTCGGCGAGGGCGAGAAGTCCCAGACCACGTTCGACATCGGCGTCACCATCGCGGCCGGCCTGCCCATCCAGGAGGTCACCTGCGGCACCCACAAGTCGGCCATCACCTTCGACGGCCCCCAGGTGGCCGTCCTCAAGCTCGACCCGTCCGAAAAATACGGCGGCAACCGCGACTTCATCCTGAAATACCGCCTGGCCGGGGGCAAGATCGAGTCGGGCGTCCTGCTGACCCAGGGCAACACCGAGAACTTCTTCCTGCTCATGGTACAACCGCCGAAAAGTGTCAAACCCGAGCAGATTCCCGGCCGGGAGTACATCTTTGTGGTCGACGTGTCGGGATCGATGAACGGGTTCCCGCTCAGCGTCTCCAAGAAGGTGCTCGGCGACCTCATCTCGCACCTGAAACCCAGCGACACCTTCAACGTCCTGCTGTTCTCGGGCGGTTCCCAGCTGATGAGCGAAAGCTCCCTGCCGGCCACCGAGGAGAACCTGCAGAAGGCCATCCACGTCATCGACCGCGAGCAGGGCGGCGGCGGCACCGAACTTCTGCCTGCCCTCAAGCGTGCCCTCGACCTGCCCCGCACCGCCGGCGTGTCGCGCACCATCGTGGTGGTCACCGACGGCTACGTGACCGTCGAGAACGAGGCATACGACCTGATCCGGCAGAACCTGGGGTCGGCCAACCTGTTCGCCTTCGGCATCGGTTCCAGCGTCAACCGCTTCATCATCGAGGGCATGGCCCGCGCCGGCATGGGCGAGCCGTTCATCATCCTCAACCAGGAGGAGGCCGCCGCGAAGGCCGACAAGTTCCGGCAGTACATCCAGTCTCCCGTGCTCACAGGCATCAGGATCGACTGGGGCCAGTTCGACACCCACGCGGTGGAACCGCCCTCCGTCCCTGACGTGCTCGCCGAGCGGCCGGTGATCGTTTTCGGCAAGTGGAAGGGCAACCCTGCCGGCACCATCACCCTCACCGGCACCTCCGGCGAGGGCGAGTTCAAGCAGACCTTCGACGTCTCCGCGGTCAAGCCCCTGCCCGCCAACGCCGCCCTCCGCTACCTCTGGGCCCGCCACCGCATCGCCGTGCTCAGCGACTACAACACCGCCCGCCACGACAAGGAGATCATCGAGGAGGTCACCCAGCTCGGCCTGACCTACAACCTCCTCACCGCCCACACTTCATTCGTTGCCGTCGACAGCGAGGTGCGCGCCAAGGAGGATCCCACCCTCGTCCAACAGCCCCTGCCGATGCCCGACGGGGTTTCCAACCTGGCCGTCGCCGGGGCCCCCGCTCCCATGGTCTCCCGCGCCAAGGCGATGACCTTCGATACCTCG
>CAZKPI010000181.1:0-8390 GCA_964554555.1 uncultured bacterium | reverse complement strand
GGCCTGCAGAAGGTCCAGCCATTCGGCGGTGGTGCGTTTGGCGAGGGCCTTGTTCATCTCGATTTCGAGCTCCGCCGTGTGCTGGACGCGGAGGGGATTGGTAGCGAAGCGGGGGTCGTCGGTCAGGGCGGGCACGTTGGCCAGGGCGCAGAATTTCCGCCACAGGTCGTCATTGCCGCAGGCGATGTTGAGGGAGCCGTCGGCGGTGGTGAAGGTGGCGAAGGGGGCGATGGAGGGGTGGCGGTTGCCGATGGGCTGGGGATCCTGACCGGTGGCGACGCGGCGGGCGACGGCATTCTCGAGAATGGCAACCATGCAGTCGAGCATGCCGACGTCGACGAGCTGGCCGCGGCCGGTCTTTTCGCGCGAATAGAGCGCGGCCAGGATGCCGATGGCGGTGAACACCCCGGCAAAAATATCGGCGATCGAACTGCCGACCTTGGTCGGCTGGCCCGGGTCGGGGCCGGTGATGCTCATCAGGCCGCCCATTCCCTGGATGATGAGGTCGTAGGCGGGCCGGTCGCTGTAGGGGCCGGTCTGGCCGAACCCGGAGGAGGCGGCATAGATGAGGCGGGGGTTTTCCCGGATGAGGGTGTCGAAGCCCAGGCCGAGGCGGTCCATGACGCCGGGCTTGAAGTTCTCCACGAGCACGTCGGCCTGGCGGACCAGCCCGAGCAGGAGGTGCTTGCCCTCGGGGTGCTTGAGGTTGAGGGTGGCGCTCTTCTTTCCTCGGTTGATGCTCATGAAATAGGCGCTTTCGCCGTGCACGAAGGGACCGAAGGCGCGGGAATCGTCCCCGCCCTCGGGGCGCTCGATCTTGATCACCTCGGCGCCCATGTCGGCCAACAGCATGGTGCAGAAAGGTCCGGCGAGCACGCGGGTCATGTCGACGACGACGATGCCGGTCAAGGGGCCGTTCGCGGCGGGACGACCGGCCATCCCGGATGTTCCGTTCATGGTCGGTCTAGCGCCAGCGCTGGTAGGGAACGCGGCGCGCCGGTTCGAAGGAGGACCGGCCCTGGCGCAGGATGCCGGCGTAGGAACTGACGTTGCGGTCCTCGAGGTGGTCGAAATGCTGGGGGGCGGAGGCGTTGGGCACGACGGTGCGGATGGGGTCGGGGTCGAGCTCGGCCCAGATGAACTCGTCGCAGGCGCGGGCCTGGGCCATCTTGACCCCGGTCGGGTGGACGATCATGGACGAACCGAAGAAATACGAGCCGCTGGCGTCGGGGCCGACCCCGTTGGCGGCGATCCAATAGACATGGTTGTCGTAGGCGCGGGCCCGGTTGGTGAGTTCCCAGTGGTCGAAGGTGCGCATGAAGGCCGAGGGGCGACAGATGATCTCGGCACCCTGGAGGGTGGTCACTCTCGCCAGTTCAGGGAAATCGCCGTCGTAGCAGATGACGATGCCGATGTTTCCGATCGGGGTCTCGACGCAGAAGGGGCGATGGCCGGGGGTGGTCCAGCCGCCCGCCTCCTTGCGCTCGGTGGGAAAGGGGTGGGTCTTGCGGTACACGCCGAGAAGGCCCTGGGGCCCGACGAGGGCGGCGCTGTTGTAGACCACGTCATCGCGTTTGCCGCGCTCGTAGGTGGGGAAGACGATGTAGGTGTTCAGTTCCTTGGCCCAGGCGATGGCGCGGTCGGTCAGGCGGCCGGGGATGGTATCGACCGACTTCCACAGGGCCCGGACGTCGCCGACGGGCGTGAAACCGGTGGTGAACGATTCGGGCAGGACCACCAGTTCGGCCTTGGTGGTTTCGTGGCACTGGCACAGGAGTTCGTAGGCTCTCTGCAGGTTCTTCTCGACGGCCATGGGTTCGACCTTGAACTGCAGGGCGGCGGTGACAATTCGTTTCATGTGTTCCTCCGGAAACATCCAGCCCGGGAAAGGGCCACCCGAGTGTCGCTATTCTAGCATATCGGCACCCGCGGGAAAAGGACCACCTGAACCGGCGCCTGAACCACCTGCACCGGTCGTCCCGCCCGGCCGGCCGGACGAACGAACGGCGCCAGCGGACGGGAACCTGATTGCGCGCGCCGCCCGGCCTGGGGTATGCTTTCGCCCGGAGCCGCATCCAACGGAGGAACCGCATGAAATCCGCCATCCGGGAGTTCGCCCCCAACGCCTTCATCTTCCAGGAGGGAACGGTCGGGAACGCCGCCTACATCCTCACCGAAGGGTCGGTGGAGATTTCCGTCCAGTGCGGCGAGAAGAAGAGCGTCCTGGCTGTCCTGCAACCCATCTCGGTGTTCGGGGAGATGGCCCTCCTGCTGAAGGACCAGAAACGCACCGCAACCGCCCAGGCGCGCACCCTTTCCAAGGTCGCCGAGATCTCCCGCCGCGATTTCGACGAATTCCTGACCAAGTCCCCTCCCCTGATCACCGCGGTCTTGAACGCTCTCGTCCAGCGGCTCCAGAAGACCACTGCCCAGGTGGCTGAACATCCCGACCTGTTTCTGGGCATCGCCGCCATCCTGCACCTGATACAGTCGCATCATCCCCGCCGGATCGACCGGGACCAGGTCATCCAGAGCCTGTCCGACGCCTTCCTGGAGACGGTCGCCGAGGTGAAGAAGACCCTCGACTTCATGGAAACCCTCGGCCTGGTCGAGCAGAAGGTCGACGGCGCCAGGACCTTCCTTGAGGTGGTCCGGCCGGTGGATTTCCTCGAACGGGCCCGCAAGATCCACGGCACCTTCGCCCGGCTCCAGTCCACCACCAAAGCCGAATTCCTCCCCAACGGCTGACCGCCGGTCTCGGGACCTCCCAGTCGGGTTCCCCCCCCCGCAGAAAGCTGTTCCCCCTCCTGCGGCGGCTCCCCCGCCCCTTTTTCCCCTTCTTTGCATGCCGGCGTGGCTGGTGAAAGGCGAGGCTGACGCCCCGTCCAGATGGTGATGGTCCGGGTTCCCGGCGACAGTCGGCGCTCTGCGGTGCTCCCCGGCGCCCCTTTTCCCGGGGGCTGAAGTCTGGTATGATGCCCTCATGGTTCCCTTGCGAGACCTGAACCGGACCTGCGCCGCCCGGCCGGCCGCCCGCCGGTTTCCGGCCCAGATCCTGTGCCGCCTTCTGGGAAACGCCGGGCGGCCCTGCCGGCTCGACCCGGTGTGCAAGCCGAGTGAGAAACACGGCCTGTGGGTTCTGTATGGCAGTTTGGGGGCGGCGGCCGCCGCCGGTCTCTGCCTCGTCTACTGGGTTCTGCGAATCACGCGGGCCTCCCGCCTGCTCGGTTTCGGCCTGCGGGTGGTCCTGCCGCCGGTGCAGTGGGCCCTGGGCTCGATCGTCACCGCCCGGCGCTGGTACGACTCGCTGTTCTTCTGACCCGATCCCGTGGATACCTGCCTCTTCTTCAATGGTCACGGACGCAACGGTCCGGGGTATGACCGGACGGTCTTCGATTCCTTCGTGGTGTCGGGCGGCCTGATCTTGCAGACCGGGTTCGGCCTCGAGACCCATTCGGCCTGGCAGGACCTGCCCCGCGTCGACCTGCACGGGCAGATCGTTCTGCCCGCCTTCGCCGACGCCCACGTCCATTTCCTGCAGACCGGCCTGACCCTGCTGGGCTGTCGGCTCGACGGGGCCGCCTCCCTCGACGAGGTTGCCGACCGTCTGCGGGAGACCGCCGCCCGGTCTCCCGACGAATGGGTCCTCGCTTGGAACCTCGATGAGACCACTCTGCGGGAAAAGCGCTTGCCCACCGTGGCGGAGATCGACCGGGCGGTCCCCGGCCGGAAGGTCTGGGTCTCGCGTGTCGATCTGCATTCGGCCATTCCGAGCTCCCCGGCGGCGGCATGGGCAAGAACCGTCCGCCCCGAGGCGGCCCTCCACCACGACTATTTCTACCGCGACGACTACACCATCCTGTGCAGTCGCCTGATGGCCGGCCTGCCCCGGGAGATGAAGGAACGGGCCCTCGGCCTGGCCCGCCGGCACTGCCTGGAGCGGGGGGTCACGACCATCCATGCCCTGGAGGGCGGCTGGGCGGCCGGCCCCGATGACGTCCAACTGGTGGCCGATTTCCTGGTGCGGGAAGGGTTCCACGGCCTGGTCTTCCACCAGTCCGAGGACCCCGGCCTCGCCCGGCGCAACGGCTGGCCGCGCCTGGGCGGGTGCCTGATGGTCGACGGGTCGTTCGGTTCCCGCACCGCGGCCCTCTCCAGCCCGTATGCCGACGATCCCTCCACCAGCGGGGTGGTCTATCGCGATGCGGCCAGCCTCGACCGTCTGGTGGGCTTGTGCGCGGAACAGGGCCTGCAGTTGGCGATGCACGCCATCGGGGATGTGGCCGTCGAACTGCTGGCCAAGGCCTACCGGGCCGGCCGCCGCCGGTACGGGCCGCCGCCCCTGCCCAACCGCATCGAGCACGCCGAATTGCCCACCCCCGCCGCCATCGACGACGCCGTGGAGGCCGGGGCGCTGGTGTCTGTCCAGCCCGCGTTCGAGGTCCTGTGGGGCGGGCCCTCCGCCATGTACGCGAGGCGGCTCGGCCCCGAGCGGGCGGCCCGCACCAACCCCTTCCGCACCCTGCGGCAGAGGGGGCTGGCCCTGGCCGGCGGTTCCGACAGCCCCGTCACCCCTGTCGATCCCTTCCTCGGGATCCACGGGTTCGTCAACCACCCCACCCCATCCGAGCGGATCGACCTGGCGGCCGCCCTGGATGCCTTCATCGGAGCCCCCCACCGGTTCGCCGGCGAGGATCGCCATCGCGGCCGTCTGCAGACCGGCTTCGTCGCCGACTTTGTCTGCCTGCCCGCCGACCCCTTCCGTCACCCCGCCGGAAGCCTGCGTGACCTGCGGGTCAGCCGGGTCTTCGTCGGCGGCCGGGAGGTCACGCCCGTCCCGTCGCCGGAACCGCCCCCCCGCCGCCCTGACGGACGGCCCGAAACGTGAGACACGCGTTTCGCCAGGGTTTCTTAGAATACTTTCCGGAGGCAAAACCCATGACCCGCCAACGTTTGCGTTCTCTTCCGCACCTTCTGCTGGCCTGTCTCCTGCCTGCCCTCGTTCTCATGACCGGAACGGCCGGCGGCCAATCGATGCCCCTGGAGACCGCCGCCTTTGCCCCCGTCGACGAGGTGAAGCCGATCATCGAGGAGTTCTTCGGCAACCTGACCACCCAGGACGTGATCACCGCCTCGAAGAACCTGTTCGCCATCTTTCCCATCAGCCCCCAGGGCAAGGAAGGCTTCGCCAACAAGATCACCGCCCTGAAGGGAAAGCTGGGCAACCTCACGGGATTCGAATTCCTCGGGTATCGCCGGATCGGGCTCAGCCTTCGGTACATCGTTGTGTATTACTTCACCTTTCACGACCTGATGCCCATCCTGTGGGAATTCTCGTTCTACCGCCCCAAGGCGGGGGGGCCCTGGCAGCTCAACTTCATCCGGTTCGAGTCGGACGACCTGATGGAGTTCCTGGCCTTTCCCAAGATGCAATTTGAGGTTCTCGACCAGCAAAGGGAAAAGGGCGACAAGACACCCTGACCCTTGACCGGTGACCGGGGGGCGGGATCCCTGCCGTCCCCGCTCCCTGCTCCCGGCTGACTTGATCGATCTCCAGGACGGGCACGAAGGGCAGGTCAGGCCGGGAATTCCCCTCCTGCATTGGCCCAAACGGCATCCCCAGGCCGCGGCCCGGCCGGGAGCCTGGGGTCGGCTTTCGTCCCCGATCCCACGAGAGGCCGGGGGCGAGGGGTATTTCGCGTCCGGCCAGGGACCGTCAGGCGGTCAATCCTCGCGGTCCTTCCACCCTTCGACGCTGGTGACCATCTCCCGCAGGAGGGAGTCGGCGCGCTTCTCCGACCCCGCCTCCACGGTGACGTTGACAAACGGCTGGTCGGGGTCGGGCAGGATGAGGACCCACTCCTCCTCGCCGAGGATCACCTTGACACCGTCGACCAGGATGGTCTTCTTGTCGCGGGCGAATTCCATGGCGTGGCGCATGACCTTGCCCTTGTTTTCCCACGGGCAGGGGATGCGGTGGCTTCGGCAGTAGAACGGGGGCAATTCACCGAAAATCTTCGACAAGGGCTTGGAGAGGTGGGCGAGGTATTCGAGGAGTTTGACCGCACCCATGATGCCGTCGAAGGTGGGCTGGAACTCGGGGAAGATGAGGCCGCCGCATTCGTCGGCGGCAAAGATGACCTTGTCGGTGATGGCGGCGTTCATCAGGGCGCGGTGCCCGGTCTTGGTGCGGACCACGGTGGCTCCGGCCTTTTCGGCGAGACGGTCGATGAGGTGGGTCGAGGAGATGGGCACGGCCACCCGGGCATTCGGGTGGTAGGACAGCACCAGCTTGATCCAGGTGACGAGGGCTTCCTCGCCGATGATGATGCGGCCCTGGTCGTCGACGATGTAGAGGCGCTCGGCGCCGTCGTCGAGCATGAGGCCGACGTCGGCCTTGAGCGCGCGGATGGTGCCGGCCAGCTTGTCGAGGGAGTTCTTCAGGTTGGCATGGACCCGGTGGAGGCGGGTCTCGTCCTGGTAGGCGTTGAGCGAGACGACCTCGCAGTTGAGCTTGCCGAGGAAGGAGAAGAAGATACTGCTGGCGCCGGTGAAGGCGAAATCAACCACCACCTTGAGGCCGCGGGAGCGGATGGCTTCGACGTCGATGTGGCGCAGGAGTTCCTCGCTGTAGTATTCGGGAATGCGGGGCGGGAAGGAGATCTCGCCGATTTCCTGCATCGAGGCGCGGCGGAAATCCTCGCGGTTGAACAGGCGTTCGATCGACTTCTTCTGGGAGGGGGCGAGGTCGCGGCCCTCGGCGTCGAAGATCTTGATCTCGACCTGGTTGGGGTCGCTGGCGCTCAGCTTGACGTGCACGCCGCCGGCGCGGTGGAAGGCGTTCGGCTTGAAACGGGCCAGGGGCCCTGGCGTGACGCGGAGGTCAGCGACGTTGACCCCGGCCGAGGTCAGGCCGCAGATGAGGGCGCGGTTGATGATGCGCGAGAACTTGTTCGCGTCGCGCGAGGTGTTGATACTGCTGCCCTTGGGCATGATCGATCCGAAGGCCGCTCCCAGTTTGCTGGCAAACTCGGGGGTGATCTCGAGGTTGCCGAGGCCGGAAATGCCCAGGTCGGTGAACAGGTTTTTCGTCCACTTTTCACTCCAGACCATGCTGGTGAAGACGGTCGAGCCGTCCTCGACCACCTTGCGGGGCCAGATCATGACGTTACTGCGCACGACCGACCGTTCGCCGATGCGGCATTCCTCGCTGATGACCGTGCCTTTTTCAAGGACGGCGCCGGCCTTGATCTGGGTGTCCCAGCTGACGATGGCGCCTTCCAGGCGGGCCTTTTCGCCCACATGGACGCGCTCCCAGAGGATGGAATCGACGATGTGGGCCCCGGCCTTGACCACACAGCCGTCGCCCAGCACGCAGTTTTCGAGTTCGGCGCCGTTCTCGATCTCGCAGTTGGCGCCGATGATGACGCCGCCCTTGGTCTTCACCTTGGGACCGACCTTGGAATCGGTGCCGACCCAGACGTCGCGGCCGATGACGTTCAGGCGGTTGCCCGGAATCTGGATCTCCACCGTGCCGTCGAGCACGTGCCGGTGGGCGAGCCGGTACTCGTTGATGTCGCCGATGTCCTTCCAGTAGCCCTCGGCGATGTAGCCGTAGAGCGGCATCTTTTCCTTCAGCATCAGGGGGAACAGGTTCTTGCTGAAGTCGAACTCGGTCTGGGGCGGGATGTGGGCCAGCAGTTCGGGTTCGAGGATGTAGATGCCGGTGTTGATGGTGTCGGAAAACACCTCGCCCCAGCTGGGCTTCTCGAGGAAGCGGATGATTCGGCCGTCTTCGGAGGTGATGACCACCCCATATTCCAGGGGGTTCTCGACCCGGGTCAGGACCATGGTGGCCATGGCCTTGCGCGAGCGATGGAACTCGATGGCCGCCTCGAGATCGAAGTCGGTCAGCACGTCGCCGGAGATGATGATGAACGGGCTTCCCTTCAGCTTCTCCTCGGAATTCTTGACACTGCCGGCCGTGCCGAAATCGGCGGTGGCCATGACGTAATCCATCTCGACACCGAAATCGGACCCGTTGCCGAAGTGCTTGGTGATGACCTCCGGCTGGAAATACAGGATGGACAGGATGCGGGTCATGCCGAATTTCTTCAGCAGGTTGACGATGTGTTCCATCATCGGAATGTTGGCGACGGGAACCATCGGCTTGGGGATGTTGCAGGTGATCGGGCGGAGACGGGTGCCGAAACCGCCGGCCATGATGACAGCCTTCATGCCTTCCATCCTTCCTTTCGTCGGGGGGAAATAATCTTTCTGGCCCCATTCTAGAACCGGGTGGGGGTGAAGTCAATGGAGGGGGAACGGCCCGATGGCGGGTGAGGACCCGCGGAGCAGGCCGGGAGGGCCCGGCCGGCATCGCGGGCCGC
>CAZKPI010000180.1:6760-8395 GCA_964554555.1 uncultured bacterium | reverse complement strand
CCCGCCCGCAGACCCAGGTCCACCTGGTGAGCGGCCGCACCCGCCCGGGGCTGGAACGCTGGTTCGGCCGCCTGCCGATCTCCCTGCATGCCGAGCACGGGTTCTGGTCGCGCGGCGCGGGCGGCGGCGACTGGCGGCCCCTGATGGCCGGGTCCCCCGCCTGGCTTCCCCGCCTCAAAGCCATGCTGGAGAAGGTGACCCGGGAGACCCCCGGCTCGATGATCGAGGAAAAGAGCAACGGGCTGGCCTGGCATTACCGGCTGGTGGAGCCGGATTTCGGCCTCCTGCGGGCCCGCGCCCTGCTCCAGGCCCTCCGGAAGGAGGCCGCCGACCCCGACCTGGAGGTCATCGAGGGGGAGAAGGCGATCGAGGTCCGCCGGAAGGGCGCCCACAAGGGGGTGGTCATCCAGCGGCTGTTCGAGGAGTCGGCCGGAGCGGCCCAGTTCCTCGCCCTGGGCGACGACCGCACCGACGAGGACATGTTCCAGGCGGTCGGGGCCCACGGCGTGGCGGTGCACGTCGGGCCCGGCCCGTCCATGACCCCCTACCGGCTCGAGAACCCGATGGCCGCCCGCGCCTTCCTGCGCCGCCTGCTGGCGGCCGGCCCGCCCAGCGTCCATCCGAAACAGGAGGTGCCGCCCGCCCATGAACGGTGACCCGCACTGGTACAAAGAGGCCATCTTCTATGAACTGCCCGTCCGCGCTTTCTATGACGGCAACGATGACGGCATCGGCGATTTCCTCGGCCTGCGGCAGAAATTGCCCTACCTGAAAGACCTGGGCATCGACTGCCTGTGGCTCCTTCCCTTCTACCCCAGCCCGCTGAAGGACGACGGCTACGACATCTCTGATTTCTTCAGCGTGCATCCCCACTACGGCACCCTCGAGGACTTCCGGAACTTTTTGAACGAGGCCCATGCCCTGGGACTGCGCGTCCTGGCCGATCTCGTGGTCAACCACACGTCCGACCAGCACAAGTGGTTCCGCAAGGCCCGCACCGACCCCGACTCGCCGTACCGTGACTGGTATGTCTGGAGCGACACCGACACCCGCTACCAGGGCGTGCGCATCATCTTCAAGGACACCGAGACCAGCAACTGGACCTGGGACCCGATGGCCAAGGCCTACTACTGGCACCGGTTCTTCAGCCACCAGCCCGATCTCAACTACGACAACCCCGCCGTCCAGCTGGCCATGTTCGAGGTGGTGGAATTCTGGCTGGATCTCGGCCTCGACGGGTTCCGCGTCGATGCCGTCCCCTACCTGTTCGAGCGGGAGGGCACCAACTGCGAGAACCTGCCCGAGACCCACCAGTTCTGCAAGGCCCTGCGGCAGTTCATCGACGAGCGGTTTCCCGGCCGGGTTCTGCTGGCCGAGGCCAACCAGTGGCCGAGCGACCTCCTGCCCTACTTCGGCCAGGGCGACGAATTCCATATGGCCTTCCATTTCCCCCTGATGCCGCGGCTGTTCATGGCCCTGCGCCAGGAACGGAAAGAGCCGGTGGAGGAGGTCATCCGCAACACCCCCGCCATCCCCGACACCTGCCAATGGGGGATCTTCCTGCGCAACCACGACGAGCTGACCCTGGAGATGGTCTCCAGCGCCGAACGCGACTACATGTACCGCGAGTACGCC
>CAZKPI010000180.1:4302-6733 GCA_964554555.1 uncultured bacterium | reverse complement strand
TCCGGCGGCGGCTGGCCCCCCTGATGTCCAACGGGCGGCGGCAGATGGAACTGCTGTATTCCCTGCTGTTCTCCCTGCCCGGCGCCCCGATCTTGTACTATGGCGACGAACTTGGCATGGGCGACAACATCTATCTGGGCGACCGCAACGGCGTGCGCACCCCCATGCAATGGTCGATGGACCGCAACGCCGGCTTCTCGCGCGCCGACACCGCCCGCCTCTACAGCCCCGTCATCGTCGACCCCATCTACGACTACCGCCACCTCAACGTCGAGTCCGAGAGCCGCGTCCAGACTTCGCTTTTGAACTGGGTGCGCCGCCTGATCCGGATCCGCAAACGGCTGGCCCCCCTGCGGCGCGGCACCCTGCGGTTCCTGGCCAACGCCAACCCCTCCGTCCTCACCTTCCTGCGCGAGCACGAGGACCAGAAGGTGCTGGTCGCCGCCAACCTGTCACGCTTCTCCCAGCCCTGCGAGCTCCGCCTGCCCGAACTGGCCGGCTGGCGGCTCCAGGAGGTGTTCGGCGGGGTCCCCTTCCCGCGCATCGGCGAACTGCCCTACTTTTTGACCCTCGGCCCGCACGGGTTCTACTGGTTCGAACTGCACCCCTGACCACCCGCATCCCCCCACTGGAGGCTGAACATGCATCGTGGGCGTCCCCGGTTTTCCTGCCTCAATCGCGGTTTTTCGCCCGGCATCCCGGTGCTCGCCATCGTCGCCCTTCTCGCCGGCGCCGCCCTCCCGCCCGCCTGGGCAGGGGAGACCGAGGAGCGTGTCCGGAAGCTGATCCGCCAGGTGCGCGGGGAGGCCTTCTACTGGGACCGCTTCGGCCAGGAGTATGGCTGGTTCGCCTCCTGGACCACCCGGAACTTCGAGATCAGCGGCCGCATCGCCGCCGCCCACCTGCTCGGCCAGATGGGGTCCGTCGCCTCAGCCGCCGTTCCGGCCCTGATCGACGTCCTGCTCACCGGACCGAATGACATCGACACCGGCGACGGCATCCTGCCTCTCCGGTCGACGGTCGTCAAAGCCCTCGGAGCGATCGGCGAGCCGGCCGCCATCCCGCCGCTGATCGACAAGTTGAAGATCCGGGAACCCTGCTCACTCAGCCCCGGAGCCTCGCTCGGCCACCCGCCGGTCACCCCCGCGGTGGGCGTCGGCCACGCCGCCATCGTCGAGGTCCTCGCCGGCTTCGGCCCCCTGGCCCGCCCCGCCATCCCCGTCCTGGAGGACCTGGCCAGCACCACGACGGATGCCGGCTTCCGCGCCCTGGTCGAGGACGCCCTGCAGAAGATCCGTTCCGCTCCCGCCGCCCCCTGAGACGCACGGCCCCCCGGCCTGGCCCCGGCCCCGCCCTCTGCCGGGTCGGGCCCCCCCCATTTGCGCCGGCGGCACGGGCGTGGGAGAATGGGGCGTGAGAAAGGATCCGTCCATCTGCCATGATTGACCCCGGCCTGTTCGACCTGCTCGGCAGTGACGACCCCGCCGTCCTCGACCGGGGCATCGAGGCTCTGGCCGGCTACACCCCCGACAGCCTCGAAGAGGCCCAGCTTCTGGTGAACCTGCTGGTGCCGGCCTTCAAGTCGGCGGAACCCGCCCGCCTGACCCGGGCCAACGAGGTCTTCGCCCGCTTCCGGAAACTCTTTGCGGGGGTGGAGTATCCGCGGGAACTGATGGATTCCTCCGCGGCCATCCGGCGGCTGAAGGGAATGGCCGCCGGCCCGGCGGCCGCCTCGTCACCGGCCGGCCACCCGCCCCCGGCCGGTTCTCCTGCCCCGGCCGGTTCTCCGTCCCCGGCCGGCGCCCGTTCCACGACCGGTTCGCCGCTCCCCGACGATCCGGCCGCCACCGCCGCGGCCTCCGGCGGCCGCGCCGCCTCAGCGGTTTCCCCTCCCAGGGCCGATCCCCTGCTCGCCGACCGCCCCGATCCCCCGTTCGCCGTCCAGTCCCGGCCGTCGTCCATCCGGCTGGCTATCCGCGTGCCGCGGCTGGCTCCCCTGGCCGGGCTGATCATCCTCGCCCTCCTGGCGGCCGGATGGTGGTGGTGGGCCCGCCGCGCCGGCTCTGCCCTGGAAGAGCTCGCCCGAGAAGAGATCCTCAAGGAACTGGACACCCCCGCCACCGCCCAGTTCCGGCGCTCGGAGCGGATCCTCCGGGACAACGGCCAGATCGAGATCCAGTGGGAGTTCGATTTCCAGAACCCCTTCGGCGTCATGGTCCGCGACCGCTTCCGCGTCCTCTTCTCGCCGGAAGGCCAGCCGCTGGCCTGTGAGCGGCTCCGGGCCGCCCACCCCGCCCCGGCGCGACCGGCACCCTGAGCCCGCCCCGGCGCCACCGGCCGGGAAGGTCCTGCCCGTCGCGGCCGGAACCCTGGTCTACCGCGGCACCCTGGCCTGGCCCAGGAGAGCCCCCGGCTGTCTTTGAGGCGGGAA
>CAZKPI010000180.1:0-4292 GCA_964554555.1 uncultured bacterium | reverse complement strand
GCATGGTCCAGAAGCGTGGTTCCTTCCCCTCTCAGGCCGCGGCGGCGACCACGATCGTCGTTCCCCACGGGGCTTTCCGGTGATGCGGCGGGACCACCCACACCACGGGGAAGTCGGGGGCCCGCACCGGGAAGCGGCTGAACAGGTCGGTCAGGCCGATGAACAGGGCGGGCCGCCGGCCCTGCGCCTCGAGCCAGGCGAAGAAGGGGCGATGATCGGTGCGGCCGCCGCCGGGGAACTGGCCCGCCGCCAGCACCTGGGCCAGGCGGTCGGTGGGAACCACCTGGCGGACCGCCGCATCCCCGACCAGCAGGAGGCAGGTCTCGGCCAGCGGGGCCAGCCGCGCGATCTCTGACGCCGCCCGCGCCAGGAACCCGTCTTCGATACTGGCGCTGGTGTCGAGCACGACCACCAGATCCCCCACCCGCTCCGAGGTCAGCCCGGGCACCATTAGATCATCGACCAGATACCGGCGGTTCGGGCGGGCCAGGCTGAATTCCTCCTTCCCGAGGCATTCTTCGGCCAGAGCATGGAAGAGGCGCCGCCAGTCGACCCCCAGGGCGCGCCCTCCCGTCGCCCGGCGCATCAGGCCCGGCAGGGGGCCCAAGCCTCCCCGGCCCCCCGCCCGCCACCAGGGGATTCCGGGGATTCCGGGGACATGATACCAATCTCCAAAAGCGCGAATCCAGCCGCCTTCTCGCTGTTTGGTGTGGGAAAGAGGTTCCTGGCCGGTGTGCCGAGGACAGCCCTTGCTTCGGGACCGGACCCCCGATACCCTTGGCTGTGGGCGGGCGAAGACCGCCCACACGGCCTGGGGTCGGGGGGGCGGAGCGGGGGGAGGCCCCCGGCTGCCGCGGGCCCGAAGCAAGGGATCCTCCAGGAGGCCAGGATCTCGCCAGGGCGGCGGTCAGGCGTTCCTCCCGTCCGGCCATGGTCGGGGCGGGTGGTGGTCGTCGTCGGGGAGGCATCGTCGGGTTCTCCTTTCCTCCCTTCCTGGATGACGGGATGGAAGGCCATTTCCGTCCGGCAAAGAAAGACCCGCCAATCCGTCGGAAAGGCAAACCATTTCCCAGGGGGTTGCCCCGCCCATCGCCCCCACCCCCGCCGGAGCTGGCGGACACCGTTGCCATCAGGTTCAGGCGGCGGGGCATGGCCAAACCGGAAAGACGACCCGGGCCGGGTCAGGGCGCCGCGCCCCTCTTCCCCGAGCCAAAGGCCGTTGGAAACCTGGCGTTGGTGCGGATCGACGCCGATCCGCCCGGCAGGATGGGAGTGTGCCTGACCGGGGTCTTGCTCCTGACTGAGGCGCAGTCGGAGGAGCGGTCCGGTCACGCTGGAAATCTGGAACTTTGTTCCGCCTGTGATAGACTTTCGCAGGACCTTTCGAAAACCTATCCCGGCCAGGAGGGCGAAGACGACATGGCATCTGACGGAATGGCCGGGTCCAATGCCGAGGACCTTTTTGTCGAGCTCTTCTGCCAGGTCTTCGGCGCGGGGAGCGCGCAGTTCCTGACGCCCCAGGTCCCGTTCCAGGACATCTATGGCCAGGGCCGCCGGATCGACTTCGCAGTCAAGGCTGTCGGAGAACGGTTCGCCTTCGAGATCGACGGGGTGCAGTGGCACCATCCCGAGGCGGTGACCATCGAGAAATTCGAAGACGATCTGCTCCGACAGAACAGCCTGGTGGCCGACGGCTGGAAGGTTTTCCGCTGGACCGACCACGAGGTCATTGAACACCCTGAACGGGTCAAGGACCAACTGGCCCGTTTTCTGGAGAAGTCACCCCGGTTCCAGGCTTTTGAGGAATACCTCCCCCGCCAGCGGGGAGAGGCTCTCGAACTCCGTGATCACCAGCAGGAAGCGTTGGCCTCCCTCGTCCGCCTGCGGCAGGAAGGCAAGACGATCGCCTTGCTGCACCATGCCACCGGTACCGGCAAAACCGTGACCGCCATCAAGGATGCCAAATCGCTTGGCGGGCGAACCCTGTTCCTTGTTCATCGTGATGAACTGATGCGGCAGGCCCTGCGGCAGTTCCGGGCCCTGTGGGGCGAAGAACCGGTGGGAAGTTTCGGCGGGAAGTGCCGCGACCCTCAGTTCAACACGGTGGGGACGGTTCAGACGGTGTCCCGACACCTGGCCACCTTCCGACCGGACGAGTTCGATTACCTGATCATCGATGAGGCGCACCACGCCGCGGCGGGTACGTACAGGAAGGTTCTTGGGTATTTCACCCCGCGATTCATCCTGGGATTGACGGCGACCCCCTGCCGGGCCGACGAGCAGAGCGTGCTGGAAATCTTCCAGGAATGCGCCCACCGACTCGATCTGAAGACAGCCATCGAGTTGGGGGAACTGGTTCCGATTCGCTGCGTCAGGGTGGAGACGAACGTCGACCTGTCGAAGGTGCGCTTCAACCAGGTCGACTACCGGTATCGGGAACTGGAGGAAACGATCCGTGTTCCGGCCCGCAACCGGCTGATCGTGGACACCTACCGCAAGTATGTTCCCGGCCGGCGAGGGGTGGTCTTCTGCGTCAATGTCGAACACGCGCGGGAGGTGGCTTCCCTGTTCCGCCAGGATGGCGGGATCGAGGCGCGGGCCGTGTGGGGGCGGATGACCATCCAGGAACGCCAGGAGATTCTCGCGGGATTCTGTGAGGGTCGGTTTCCCATCCTGTGTGCCTGTGACGTTCTCACCGAAGGCTGGGACTGCCCCGAAGTCGAGGTGCTGATGATGGCGAGGCCCACGTTGTCGAAGGTGGTCTACCTGCAGCAGCTCGGCCGCGGAACCCGCAAGGCCCCCGGCAAGGAGAGTCTGGTGGTCTTCGATTTCATCGATAACGCCTCCCGCTACGGCCAATCCTGGAACCTTCACAAACTGGCGGGAAAGAACACCTACCGGCCTGGCGGATTGGTGCTGGCCCCTCCCGGCCGGGCGGCAGAGGAAGAAGCCAGGATCGGTCAGGGGGGGAGGCCGCCGGCCGTCCTGGAGATCGATGTCTGGGAAAAAGGGCTTCAGGTGATAGACATCTTCCGGTGGCAGGAGGAAGTGGAGGGGATGCTCTCGGTGGTCGAGGTTGAGATGGCCTTGCACACCTCGGAAGGAACCATCCAGGATGCCGTGCGATCAGGCCGGATCAAAGCCGACCACGCCGTCCCGATCGGCGAGCGGACCGCCCATTTCTTCCGGAAGGACCGCCTCGAAGAGATCCGGGTGGCCCTTGCCCTCCCCAAGGCAACCGCCGAGAACATCCTCGACCGTTTCCTCGAGTGCGTTCGCGAGATGACCATGAGCGCCTCGTATAAGCCCGTGCTGATGCTGGCCCTGCTCGATACGGTCGACGACACCGGAACGGCGGAGATCACGAAGATGGTAACGGCCTTCCGGGCGTTTTACCTGCAACGCGCCATGGCCGGTCTCGTGGTGGAGGACCCCCGCGTGAGGATGAGCCAGGTCGAAACCTTGTCAGACGAGGAAGTCACCCGATGCGCCTTCGTCCCTTTCCGGAAATTCGAGGTTCCCGGCTTCCTGGAGCATGACCGGGATCTCAGCCGCGTCCGGTTTGCCAGACCCCTCTGGCAACGGCTTTCCCAGCCGCTTCGCCAGGAAGTCAGGAACATCTGCCTGGAGGCCATCGACCGGTATTTCCAAAGGATCAACCCGGCCCCAAGGTGACTTGCCCGGCGGTTGTTGCCGTCGGCCGGACGGATGCCCACGATTCGTAAGCGATCAAAGCACATGCCGGAGGAAGGGGGAGGCGCCTGATCGCTCCTGATCGGTTGCGGGTATGCCTTCGGTACGGCGACTCCAGGGGCGAGGGTTTCCTCCTGGCCCTCCGACCCGCTATTTTGGCAGGCGGCTTCGGTCGTAGTGCCGTGGCAGAAGGGCCCGCAGATCCGCATCCGATAGGGCCTTTGGCACTTCCACGAGGAGGGGGCGGAGGTAGGCGTCGGGCTCGATGCGGCTGGCCTGACGGTCTCGATCAGCGAAAAGAACAGGGCGCTCGCCCTCGCGCCTGCTGGAGAGCCTGAGAAAAGCCTGAGAAGAGCCAGCTTTTTTTCGGCCGCCCGCCAAGGGCTGATGGCGTTTTCGGCCAGGTTGTTGTCGACCTGCGAGCAGGGGTCAGAGACTGCCCCCCAACGGTCGCTGACCCACCCGGGATGGCATCTCGGGGAAGCTGTTTTCGGGACCAGACCGGTGATTCGGAAATGGGACCACCGGCGGTGAAGTCGGAAAACTGCGCTTCTGGTATGAACTACTCGAAGCTGGAGGCTGTCTGCCCTTCGACATGC
>CAZKPI010000179.1:6990-8452 GCA_964554555.1 uncultured bacterium | reverse complement strand
CTCTCCCGAGCCGTCGGATTCCCGCCTGTCTCCAGTCAGGGCGAATGCCGCCCCTGTTCCGCCCAAACCATGATCCGAGGAGAAACCCAATGTTGATCGGCATTTCCGTTCGCGGTGACACTCTTGACGCCCCCGTTGACCTGCGCCTGGGCCGGGCCCAGTTGTTCCTGCTCGTCGACAGCGACACCGAACAGTTCAAGACCCTCGACCCCGGTGCCGGCCAGGTCCAGCACGGGGCCGGCATCCAGACCGCCCAGATCCTGCTGAAGGCGGGCGTCAAGGCCGTCATCAGCGGCGATTGCGGGCCCAAGGCCTTCCAGGTGTTTCAGGCCGCCCAGGTTCCCGTCTATTCGGTCTCCGGCGGTACGGCCCGCGAGGCTCTGGCCGCCTGGCGCCGGCAGGAACTGCCGGTCATCGGCCAGCCCGGCGGGATGGGCCACGCATGAACCCCGTCCCCGCCCGCCAGGGGGCCCGACCTGCCGCCGGTCACCCGCCCTGGATCGCCGTGGCCAGCGGCAAAGGCGGCACCGGCAAGACCAGCGTGGCGGTCAGCCTGGCGCTGGCCGCCATCCAGGCCGGGAAGCGAGTCCAGCTGATCGATGCCGACGTTGAGGGCCCCAACGCCCACCATTTCCTGGATCTCGGCGCCCCCGCCGAAACGACCATCCGCTCGATGCTTCCGGTCATCAACCCCGAGACCTGCACCGGCTGTGGCGCCTGCGTGGAGTTCTGCACCTTCCATGCCCTGGCCGCCGCCGGTCAGAAGGTGATCGTCTTCCCTGACCTGTGCCACGCGTGTGAGGCCTGCCGGATGATCTGTCCGGTGGGGGCGATCACCAACGGGTCGCAGGAGATCGGGGTGATCCGGCAGTGGCAGAGGGGTCCTCTCACCGTCTGGCAGGGGGCCCTGCAGATCGGTCAGGTGCTCTCGCCTGCCCTCATCCGGGCCCTTCACCAGCGAGGGCGGGGGGAGAATGCCGAGTCAACCGGCCAGTCGCCTGCGATCGACCTGACCATCGTCGATGCCCCGCCCGGCACTGCCTGTGCCATGATGGCCGCCATCCGCAACGCCGATCATCTGCTCCTGGTGACCGAACCCACTCCCTTCGGCCGCCATGATCTCGACCTGGCCATGCAGGCCGCCGCCACCCTGCGCCTGCCCGTCGAGGTGATCATCAACCGCAGTAACGACCATGACCGCATCATCGAAGAGCTGTGCCGCGCCAAGGCCGTCCCCATCATCGCCCGCCTGCCCGAATCACGGCAGGTTGCTGAAGCCTACGCGGAAGGCCGACCGATGGGTTCGCTCGGTCCGCCCTGGGCCGCGGCGTTCACCAGCCTGGTCACTCACCTGGAGGGTCTATGGGCATAACCGAATGGGTCATCATCAGCGGGAAGGGCGGCACCGGCAAGACCTCGGTGACCGCCGCCCTGGCCGCCTGGGTCGGCACGTCGGTCATCA
>CAZKPI010000179.1:0-6949 GCA_964554555.1 uncultured bacterium | reverse complement strand
AGCGCGTCCAGGAAGGCCAGTTTGCCGCCCGGCCGCACGCCGTCATCAAACCTGCCCTCTGCACCGCCTGCGGCCGTTGCGCCGACCTCTGCCGGTTCGACGCCGTCATCCCCTCGACCCCGCACCCAGCCGGCGGCATGATCATGCAGATCGAGGCCCAGGCCTGCGAAGGCTGTAATCTCTGCGTCCGGTTCTGCCCGGCCGACGCCATCCGGCTCGTGCCGGCTGAAGGCGGCGTCTGGCGCCAGGCCCGCACCCCGTGGGGCGACCTGTTCCACGCCCGCCTCGAACCCGGCGGCGAAAACTCCGGCAAACTGGTGGCGCTTCTGCGCCAGCAGGCCCGCCAACAGGCGGGGGCCGCCGGGCTCGATCTGATGCTGACCGACGGCCCCCCCGGTTCGGGATGCCCGGTCATCGCCACGCTGACCGGCGCCCAACAGGTTCTGCTCGTGACCGAACCCACCCCTTCCGGCCAGTCCGATGCCGAGCGGGTCCTCACCCTGTGCCGGCACTTCCGCCGCCCGGTGCGGCTGGTCATCAACAAGTTCGACCTGCATCCGACCAGGGCGGCCGGCATGGAGGCCTGGGCCCGCCGTCTCGATCTGCCGGTCGCGGGACGCCTGCCGTATGACCAGGTGGTGCCGGAGGCCATTCGGCAGGGCGTTCCCGTCCTGTCCCTGCCCTGGTCTCCCTGGCACGAGGCGTTCGCCGCGCTGGCGCGCGAACTCGGCCTGCCCGGCCCCGGCCCCACGGTCGCCCCGCGGACCACGGCCGGCGCCGGCGGAACAGCGCCGGCGGCTGGCGGTCAGCGAGGCCCGGCCCCCGCTTCCCCCCACCGCCCACCCACAGGAGGTCACCATGTGCCCTGATACCGCCCGCAACCTTCGTCAGCGACTGGTCGCCCTCGCTCGCGAGGTTCCCGATGTCCCCGTCCGGCGCGTGGTGGTCGGGGTTCACATGACGGCCGTGGCCAGCCATACCGTGGGCTGTGCTTACACCTGGCGCGAAGAGGTGGGAGCGGCCCACCTGTGCGCCGAGATCCGGGGCGGTGGCCAACTGCGCGGCCGGTCGGCCCATGAACTGGCGGGCCGCCTGACGTCCGATGCCTGCCTCGAACGCAGTCTGGGCATGGCGGCGATCAATTCCCTGATCACGCGCCCCTCCCCCGACTGGCAGGGCGGCGACATCCTGGCCTGGATGAAAACCCGCTTCGCCGGAGCGCGGGTCGGGATGGTCGGGCATTTCCCCTTCGCCCCGGAGATCAAATCCTGGGCAGGCGAGTTCCATGTCGTCGAGAAACGGCCGGTCGAGGACGACCTCCCTGAGGAAAAGGGCGCGGCCTGGCTGGCCGCCTGCGATGCCGTCATCATCACGGGAGTGACCCTGCTCAACGACACCCTGCCCGGTCTCATCCGGGCCGCCTCCAGAGCCTGGAAGCTGATGCTCGGGCCGACCGTCCCGCCCCACCCCCTGCTGTTGGACCTGGGCATCGACGCCCTGGCCAGCATTGTCTGCACCGACGAGGAGGCCTACTGGCCGTTCCTGGAAGAAGGGGCGATCGTACCGCGCTACCTGGGTACCCGTCCCGTGTTGTTGGCCAGGGAACAGCTTTCCCTGCCGCCTGGCGATTTCCGTCAGCGGCTGTCCCGGTCCCTCGACAACACCGACCCACACCCTCCCAAGGAGAACCATGAATGAAAGTCCTGGTCATCGGTGGCGTGGCGGCCGGGCCCAAGATCGCCGCCAAGATCATCCGCATCGCCCCGGACACCGACGTCACCATCGTCGAACGTGGCGTGTTCCTATCTTATGCCGGCTGCGGTCTTCCCTACTACATCTCAGGTGAGATCAAGGATCAGAAGGAGTTGATGTGCACCGCTACGGGGGCCGTACGCGATCCCGTCTTCTTCCAGAAGGTGAAGAACGTCAAGGTGTTGAACCGCACCGAAGCCGTCCGCATCGACCGTGCAAAGAAGCAGGTCGAGGTGAAATCCCTCGAGACCGGCGAAATTCAATGGCTTCCCTACGACAAGCTGGTGCTGGCAACCGGAGCCACCCCCATCCGGCCGCCGATTCCTGGTATCGATTTGCCGAACGTGTTCACCTTGCACGGGGTCCATGACGCCGAGGGGATCAAGGCGTTCCTGGCCAAGCAAAAGGCCCGCGACGTGGTGATCATCGGCGGCGGCCTGATCGGCGTGGAAACGACGGAAGCCCTGGACAGCCACGGGTGCCGCGTCACAATGGTCGAGATGCAGCCCCACATTCTCGGCATGCTCGATGCGGAAATGGCACGCCTGGTGGAGAAACACATGGAGGCCAGGGGAGTCAAGGTGATGACCAACACCCAGGCTCTGGCCTTCGAAGGCCACGTCGGCGGCAGCCAGGCGGTGGCCCAGGTTCGCACCACGCGGGGGGTCCTGCCGGCCGAGCTGGTCATCGTCGCCATCGGGGTGCGGCCGGAAGTAAAGCTGGCCCGCGAAGCCGGCCTGGAGATCGGCGAGAAGACACGCGCCATCCGGGTGAACCCCCGGCTGCAGACCTCCGACCCCGACATCTTCGCGGCGGGCGACTGCGTCGAGAGCGTCGATCTGGTCACGGGTCAGCCCTGCTACGTTCCCCTTGGATCGACGGCGAACAAGCAAGGGCGGGTCGCGGCGGTCAACATCTGCGGCGGCCACGAGGAATTCCGCGGGGTGCTGGGCACCAGCATCTGCAAGGTGTTCGAGTTCTGTGTCGGCAAGTCAGGTCTGACCGAGAAGGCCGCCCGCCAACAAGGCTACGACGTCATCACGGCCATGGCGCCCGGCCCCGACCGCGCCCATTACATGACGGCCGCCCGCCCCCTGCTGATGAAGATCGTCGCCGACCGGGCCACCGGCCGTCTGCTCGGCATCCAGACGACGGGCCCAGGCGACGGCGCCAAGCGGATCGACATCGCGGCAACCGCGATCACCGCGAAGATGACCCTCGACGACCTGGCCAACCTCGACCTGGCCTATGCCCCGCCTTACGCGCCGGCCATGGACAACCTGATCACCGCGGTCAATGTCGCCCGCAACAAGCGTGACGGCTGGATGGAGGGCATTTCCGCCGACGAGGTCCATCGGAAAATGCAGGCCGGGGAGTCGTTCGTTCTGCTCGACGTGCGCTCCCCACAGGAATATGAGGAGGTGCGGCTGGCCGGCTCAACCCTGATCCCGCTGGGTGCCTTACGGGGCCGCCTGCAGGAACTGCCACGCGACCGGGAGATCGTGGCTTTCTGCAAGGTCTCGTTGCGAGGGTATGAGGCCGCCCTGATCCTGAAGCACGCCGGGTTCACCGCCGTCAAGGTCCTCGACGGCGGCATCGCCATGTGGCCCTACGACACCCTCACCGGGAAATCATAGTGACCCTGACCGGCACGAGGCCGGAAGTGCCCTTTGGCCGCCACGGAGGGCGGTGCGAAACGTCTGTGCCGCGTATCGCCAGGGGGCCGACCGGAAGCCGGGGCGACCACCCTCGGGGTCGCCCTGATCCTCCCCTCCCCTCGCACCGGCCCGCCATGACCGCCGGACCTGCCACGGTGGTCGCGGTGGCCGCCGAATGGGCACCAACCCCGGAAAGCTCCCCATGCCTGGCCTGATGGCGGTCGCCAAGCGTGCCCTGATGATCAGCGGATTCGTCGGGGTGATGATGCTCGTCATCGAGTATGTCAACGTCCTGACACAGGGTCGCTGGCAGGAACGGCTGAGGCGGCATCGATGGGGCCAATACCTGCTTGGCGCGTTCCTGGGAGTGACTCCCGGATGCCTGGGGGCGTTTGCCGTGGTGGCCATGTATGCCCATCGCCGCCTCTCGTTGGGCGCGGTCGTGGCCACCATGGTGGCTACCGCGGGCGACGAGTCGTTCGTGATGTTCGCCCTGATTCCCGAGGTCGCCCTGCCTCTCCACGGTCTCCTCTTCCTGCTCGGCATTGGCGCAGGTGCTCTGACCGACGCGGTCCTCGGTCCCCGCCTCACCGCCAACCTGTCCTGTGAAGCCGATTTCACCGTGCATGAAGAGGAACAGTGCGTCTACTTCCCCCAGGGAGGGATTCTCGAGCAATGGAGGAACTGCCTGGCCACCCGCGGGACCCTGGCCCTCTCGCTGGGGCTGTTCTTTCTCGCCGTGGCGGCGGGAGAGCTCGGCCCCGCGGATTGGAACTGGATCCGTCTTTCCCTCCTGATGGTCACAGGTGCGGCTTTCTTCATCGTCGCCACGGTGCCCGACCACTTTCTCGAAGAGCATTTGTGGGCCCACGTGGTTCGTGGCCACGTCCCCCAAGTCTTCCTCTGGACCTTTGGGGCGCTCTTGTTCATGCACCTGGTGGTTGAGCACCTGGAACTCGGGGACCTCATTCGTCGCAACCCCTGGGCAGTTATGGGCATCGCCGTCCTGGTCGGCATCATTCCTGAATCGGGGCCCCATCTGGTCTTTGTCACGCTCAAGGCGAAGGGCCTGGTGCCTTTCAGCATCCTCCTGGCCAGTTCGATCGTGCAGGACGGCCACGGCATGCTGCCTTTGCTGGCGCATTCCCGGCGGGCCTTCCTGCTGGTCAAGCTGATTAACGTTTTGGTCGGGGCCACCGTCGGAGCCCTTGTCATGTTGGCTGGGAAATAGCAGCAAGGCCAGACCAAAAGTGTCGATGGCCTTCGAACGGGTCATGGCATTTTCTGCCTGTCAGCCAGGCAGGACTTGCGAGGTGGTGCAGGAGAGCCCCTCTGAAAGAGGCTCTATCTCTGGTATCGGACTTGCTGGTTGGGAGTGGTGGTGATTACCGGCTTCACGGGCCGGCACCTCATCCAAGGAGGAAACCATGAAGAATGTTCTGTTGATCGGCAGTGGGTTTGTGCTCGGGATCGTGGTCGCGGCCGTGGCCGGCATCCTGATGGCGCCCGGGTTGATGCTGCGGGAGACACCCAGTCCCCTCGGGGTTGAGGAGACGGTGGCCCGCCTGCAGACGGCGGTCAAGGCGGCCGGCTGGTCGGTGCAGAGTGTCGAGCCGCTCGACGAGAAACTTCGGGAAAAGGGGCAGACCGGCATCAACCCCACGCGGCTGATCAATGTCTGCCGCGGGGACTACGCCGGCCCCATCCTGCGCGACGACGTGGCCCATAAGGCCGCCGTCCTGATGCCGTGCACCCTGGCCGTCTACCAGAAGAATGACGGTCGGACCTATGTTGCCACGATGAATGCGGGATTGATGGGAAAACTGTTCGGCGGGGTCATCGCGGACATCATGGGCGGACCGGTCGCCCAAGACCAGAACGGGTTCCTGGCGGCCCTGATGGCCCCCCAGTAAGCATGGCTTCAGACGGCACCCGGACCACCCCCGGTCCCTCGGACGGACCTCCCGCCAGCCGGTTTTCCCAGGGTTCCCCGCCGCCGGCGGGCGTGGTTGTCTGGTTCAGAGGCCTCACCCCAGGCCAGCGACAATGGGCGGCGGGCACCATTGCCGCGGCCGTCCTTCTGGCAGTAGTCGGCTTGGTCGTCGATACCTGGACACCGGGGCGCCCGGCCCGGCCGCCAGCGTTGGCGATCACCCAGACCATCAGTGAGGTGGCCTCTCGCCTGGATGTCACCGGCAAGGGCCTGGCCCGCGAGCTCGGGCTCCCCCTCGACGTGCCCAAGTCCACACCTCTTCAGAATCTGGGGGTCAGCCAGGAAGTCCTTGACCATGCCGTTGCCCACGTCTTGTCGCACACCAGCGGCCTGATGAAATACTTTCTGTACACCGCCCTGGTGCTCGTGGGCCTGGTGTTCGCCGCGCGGGTGGGCCGCCCCGACGGCAGTTCGCCTGCGGCACGGGCACTCTGGTATCCCCGTGTCGTCCTCATGGGCGCGATGGTGACCTCGGCAGGGGCGTGCGGGTTCGCCCTCGGCAAGTCACCGAACCCGATGGAAGGTGTCGTCAAGGTCTTCAAGGCGATGGTCGGCCTGTATCCCGACCCGCTGGCCAAAGCCCTTGCCCTCGTCTTCTTCCTGGCGCTGGCGGTGATCGGCAACAAGCTGGTCTGCGGCTGGGCCTGCCCGCTCGGCGCCCTGCAGGAACTGGCTTTCTCTCTTCCCCTGGTAAAATCCCTCAAGGGAAGGAAGGTTCCTTTCGCCTTCAGCAACGGGTTCCGCGGGCTATTGTTCATCGCCGCAATGTTGCTGATGTTCGGCGTGATCGGCGGGCGAAAAGGCTTCGTGCTCTATCACGGACTGAACCCCTTCAACCTGTTCGACCGGGAATTCGAGTCGTGGTTCATCCTCGGCTCGGTTGCCGCTACCCTGCTCCTGTCGTTCGTCTTCTACCGGCCTTTCTGCCAGTTTATCTGCCCGTTCGGGTTCGCTTCCTGGCTCGCCGAGCGGTTCAGCCTGTGGCGGGTGCGCATCGACCCGGCGGTTTGTACCAACTGCGGTGCTTGCGTCCGGGCCTGCCCGACCCAGGCCGCGGCCGGCACCCTGGCCGGCGACCCCTGGCGCGCCGACTGCTTCAGCTGTACCCGCTGTCTGAGCGTCTGTCCGGCGGATGCCCTCCGGTATGAGCTTCCCGGACTCTCCCACCCGCCAAGCGGAACACAGATAGACAGACCGCCACCTGCATCGGAAGTCGGGGCTGAAAACCGGCACCAGGCCGGGCCGAAGCCTGCCTGAGGCGGCCTGGCCCTGACGGGGGGAAGGCGGCAAAATCCCCGCGGAGTTTTCCTCCCCGGGCTTGCGGAAGAGCCGCCGAACCCACCAGGGGCAACCATCAGCCGGCCGGAAAAATGTTTGGTCAGGCCCTTTCTCCGACCGGCGGCGAAGGACACCCCTGCCGGGAGCGTCAGTCGGCGAACGGACCACAAACACTGCGGCAAGGTCGGTGATCTGCAAGTCAGCACCGTGATGCCCAGGGCAAACGCAAACCTTGGAACCGCCGTCAAAGCGGGAGGAGCTCCGCTCC
>CAZKPI010000178.1:0-8476 GCA_964554555.1 uncultured bacterium | reverse complement strand
CGCCGGCCGCCAATGCGCCGTGTTCCACCCCGCTGAACCCCTCAAGGCCGAAACCGAGTACAAGGTCCTGGTCAGCGACAAGATCCGCAGTGCCAACGGGGAAGCCCTCAGCAGTCGCGTGTCCTGGGCGTTCCAGACCGCCGGCGAGACCCGCCGGACCTGGCAGGCCCGCCCTGCCTACGAGGCCGACGCCTCCTTCGACATCCCCCTGGTCGACGGCCGCACCGGGGCCCGCGCCCCCGCCTCCCGCCCCACCCAGGCCTCCCTCGCCGCACCGGCGGCCGGCGGCCCCATCTTCAGCACCGTTCCCGCCAATCACTGGACCTTCAAATCCCTGCGCCATATCGCCGGCAAGGGCCTGCTGTCCTCCTTTCCCTTCAGCTCCACCTCCGGGGTCACCCGCTACCAGTTCGCCAACGCCCTCAGCACCGCCCTCAGCACCCTCCGGGCGATGGGGAACAACCCCGGCCAGACCCGCCTGAAGGTCGCCGACTTGGTCGAGCTCTACCAGCTCGTGGTGGCCTTCCGCTCCGAGCTCCGGTCCTTCGGCATCGACACCGGCTGGTTCGAGGCGTTCATGGCCCGCCAGGGCGTCCGCGCCCCCGACGTCGCCGCCCGCGTCGCCGCCCTGAACCGCCGGAGCAGTTGAGATGGGGGGGACTCCTCCCCGAGATCCGCTCCCCTGGCCCGGCCTGGCCACCTCCGTCGAGGAGGCCCCCCTGCCGGGCCTTCGCCTTCGTTTCTCGCTGAACCGCGACCAGACCGAGGCCTACCTCGCCATCCCCGAATTCCCGGATGGCCTCGACCCGGCGACGGCTCTCGGCCTGGTCCGGCAGTCCATCCTGGTCAAGTTCCCCCACCGGGCCAACCTGGCCTTCCTGGGGGAGGACCTGCCCGCCCTGATCGCCGGCCGCCAGCGGTTCCACGGGCGGGTCGTGGCCCGCGGTTCACCGCCGCAGGACGGCGAGGACGGGCGGCCGGAGTTCCTGGTGCGCCGCCCCTCCCGGGAGTTCCTGATCAAGCCCGACGGCTCCATCGACTTCAAGACCCGCGACCTGTTCCGGAGCGTGGGAGCGGGCGAGACCATCCTGATCGTCCATCCCCCGACCCCGGGCACGCCTGGCGAGAACGTCTTCGGCGAGAGCATCCCGGCCCGCCCGGGCCGTCCCACCCAGCTGGCTCTCGGCCGGAACGTCGAAGCCGAAACCGACCCCGAAGGCCGGACCGTGGTCCGCGCCTCCGGCGCCGGTCAGGTCCAGTTCGAGGTCCGGCCGTTGTCGGTCAGGGTCAAGATCACACCCGTGCTGACCATTCCCGGCAACGTGGACTTCCAGACCGGGAACATCAACTTCAAGGGTTCCGCGGTGGTCCGGGGCTCCATCCTGACCGGTTTCTCGGTCACGGTTACCGGCAATCTGACTGTCTACGGCGGCATCGAACCGGGGGCCAGGGTGACCGCCGGGGGCGACCTGGTGGTCAGCAAAGGGATTCTGGGGCACCCCGGGCAGGGCGAGGAAAACCCTGAAGTGAAGGCGTTCGGCAACATCCGGGCGCTGTTCGCCGAAAACGCCAGGGTCACCGCCGAGGGCGACCTGTTCCTGCGGGCGGCCATGAATGCCTCCCTGTCCGCCAACGGGTCGATCCGGATCGACAAGGCCCTGGTCGGCGGCCAGACCATCGCCCTCCAGGCCGTTCAGGCGGGCGAGATCGGCAACATCGCGGGAACCCGGACCGAAGTCTCCTGCGGGGTCTCGCACTCGGTCCGGACCCGCCTCAACCTCGTGATCAAGATCCTCGACGACCTCAAGGGACAGCTGGCCGAGACCGAAAAGAACCTGGCCTACGTCCGTGACCGCGGGGAACGCCTGGCGGCTGACCAGCGGGAAAGCCTGGCCGCCAGCCTGGGGGCCAAAGCGGAAAGCCTGCGCGACCAGATCCTGCGGCTGGAGCTGAAGAAGGCCGACCTGGCGATCTCGCTCCTGGAAGAAAACCAGGCCACCATCACCGCCGGCCGGTTCTTCCCCGGAACCGTGGTGATGATCCGATCCTCCCTGTATCGGGTGGAAACGGAGACCGTCGCGGCCACTTTCTATCAGAAAATGCCCGAGGAAGTGATCGAGTTCCGGCCCTATCGGGCCTGAAGCAAGGCCAGCTCGCGCAGTCCCACCCCGTGGGCCGCCACCGGCGGCCCCGCCCGGTCCAGTTCGGGGGGGGCATCCCAGCGGAACCCGTCGCCCGCCAGGTGGAGGGAACCCCATCCGTCCCCCGCCCAGAGCCCAACCAGGCCGAACCCGCCGCCCGCGGATTCGGCCCACAGCCGCATCCGCAGATGGTCGGCGGCCGGTCCCTCGAGGCGGGCCCGCAGGGTGAGGGGCCCTGCCACCCTCTGTGACAGGGGCACTCCATCGGCGGTCAAGCGGTCGAACACCCCGGCCGGCACGGCGGGCGCCGTCCAGTCGAAGCCGACCTGCCACCGATCTCCCCCGACCGCCTCCTGGCGCACCTCGGCCCGGGCCTGCAGACGGGCATCCCCCGCCGGGTGGCGGATGAGCAGGTCGTCGGCCCAGATGCCGCCGGTCACCTGCGGCGCGACGCCGTGGAGCTGGACCGCCAGGCTCGCCACCCCCGACAGGGCGGGCAGTTGAAACCCGGTCCGCACCACCCAGGGAAGCCCGGCCAGGACCTCGGCCAGCTCGGCCCGCGGCACGTCGAGCCGCAGGTCCCAGTCGGGGCCGTTTCCCCCGCCCAGGGCCACCCCGCCGCCCACGCGGGCGGGAGCCCCCAGCAGGCTGCTGCCAAGGTCCGAGAGCGACAGGCGGCCGTCGAACAACTGCCAGGCCACGTTCAGTTCCAGGATCGGCCAGAACAGGCCGACTGCCACCAGCCGCACGCCGCGGGCCTCGCCCGACAGGTTGGCCAGGCCGCCGAGCCGCGGGTCCCAGGCCCAGGATCCGCTTCCGCGCAGGCGCCCCTCGGCTCCGACCGGCACCACCCCCTGCCAGAGGGGGCACAGCCAGCGGGAAAACGAGGAGAGATCGAGGTCGACCGGATGCAGTTGGCCGCTCAGGGCGCAGGCCCCCTTCCCGCACGCCACCCGCACCTCGCTCGACACCGGCTGTCCGAGCAGGGAGCCGGCCAGCAGGCCGCTCAGGGCCATCTCCCGGTTTGACCAGGCCCCGTCAAAGGTCCACCGGCCGGCCGGGCGGCCATGCACCTCCACCCCGGCGGCCAGCCGCAGGGTCTGGGAAGCCCCCGCTCCGGTGGGAGGCGCCAGCCGGACCCCCTCGAGGAAGACGTGCAAGGGGCCGCTGGCCGCCGGGAACCAGTCGACCCGCCCGAGATCGAGGGAGCGGATCTCCGGCCGCCCCCAGCCCCCCGCCAGGCATCGAAGGGAATGGGCGGGAGGGCGGCGGTCCAGGTCGCGGGCGGGGGCCCCCACAGCATCGCCGATGCACAGCCGCACCGGCCGACCGTCAGGCCTTTTTGGAGCGAGGGAAGGACGAGGACTTCGAGGGTCAGCGAGGAGACCTGGAACGACAGACGGTTGCCAGGCAGGCGGCCCGTGCAGGTGGCGACCGTCACGCCCTCCCACAAGGTGCCGCCGAGACCCTCGATCTTCAGGGCCATCCCCTGGTCGCGGGCCAGAAAGCCGGCGGCCTGCCCGACCAGCCAGGCCGCCCCGGCGGTGGTGGCCACCGCGGCATACAGGGCGAGGCCCGCGCCGGCCAGGAGGAGGAGCAGTGCCACGAGAGCCCAACGCCGCCACCCATGTGCCGTTCCCATGTGCGCGTCCCGGTTTCCTTCCTTGGTTTCGCGGAATCACTGTACCGGTTGTCGGCCCGCGGCGCAACGGGGGAAAATGCCAACGCCGCCTGACGGCGGCGACGGGTCGTTCATCGGGGCCTGAACCGGCCCCGGGCGCGGCGCGCTACCAGCGCTTCACGCCGCCGCCCGCGGGCGGCCAAGGGGAAGCCCTTCCGGCGTCAGGCCGGTCGGGTCAGCGGTAGTACAACCACCCCGTCAGCGCCAGTTCATAGTCGAACAGCTCGTGGGGGGCAAAATAGATGGGCATCTCGTGGGCGAAGCTCTCGGGCGAATCGGAACCGTGGACCAGGTTGTGCTTGATGTCGACGGAATGATCGCCGCGGATGGTGCCGGGCTCGGCCTTCAAAGGATCGGTGGCCCCCATCAGCTTGCGAACCAGGGCGATGGCGTCGCGCCCCTCGAGGACCAGCGCCATGGCGGGCCCCGAGACCATGAACTGGACCAGGGATTCGTAGAAGGCCTTCCCCTCATGGCAGGCATACTGCCGTTTGGCCTGCTCCGGGGTGATGTGGATCATCTTCAGACCGACGATCCGCAGTCCCTTCCGCTCGAAACGTCCGATGATTTCACCGGCCAGCCCGCGCTGTACGGCGTCGGGCTTGATGATGACGAACGCCCGTTCGCGCAGGTTGTCAGCGGCCATACGGCCTCAGGCGTTGGTCGGCAGGTAGAACAGCATGGTGGCGCGGGTTCCCTGGCTGGTCGGCGTGACGGCCGACTTGTCGGAAAGACCTCTCAGGATGCACAGTCCTCTCCCCCGATCGTTAAGAATGGAATCGTCGGCAATATACTCCGACTCCCGACCGGAGGGAATACCCCGACCAAAATCTTCGACGACCACGAGGAATTCATCGCCCTCGACGGTGAACTGGAGGTCGATCTGGCCATCCCCTCCCGCCGCGGGATAGGCATGCTCCATGGAATTCAGGAGGGCTTCCTCCATGACCAGGCTGATCCGGTTCGACTGCCGGCAGTCGAGATTCAGATGGTCGCAGATCTCCCGCAGGGTGAGCATGGCGTTGGCCAGGTACAGGCGGTCGGCGGGAATCCGCATGTGGATCGACAGCCCTTCGGGAGAGAGAGAAAGGGTGCTGGTTTCCGGGGGACGCACAACCTGCGGAGGCATGGCAACCTCCTCACTCCTTGGCAGAAATGATTTTGACGATTTCTTCCTTGGAGGTAGCCTTCTTCAGGTCTTCGATCAGATCCTGGTAGCGGAGCAGACGGGAAATGCGGGCCAGGAGTTTGAGATACAGACTGCCGGACTCGATGGGGGCGGCCAGCAGGAAGATGAGGTGGACCGGGTCACCGTCCACGGAATTGAAGTCGATCCCCCGGCCGGAGCGGGCGAAAGCAATCGACACTTCGTTGACCGTGTTGGCACGGGCATGCGGAATGGCGATCCCCGCGCCAATCGCCGTGCTTCCCAGTTTTTCACGCTCCATGACCGCCTTCACGAAATCTGTGTGGTCACTCACCTTGCCCGAGGAACACAGCAGATTGGACAGCTTGGCAATGGCTTCGTTCTTGGAAACGACGTCGAGATCCAGGTCGATGAAATTCTCCTGAAGAAGTTCCGAAATCATGGTCGTTCTCCTGTACCTGAAAGCGTTTGGTTCGCCGTCATTTTCACGCAGGAAACGTGCCACACTCCAACCCTGTCTGGTACAACAAAAGCCGGGGAGATGATGTGCGCTTTTTGCACAGGACGTCTGTACCGTGCCAAATATCCACCAATTTGGTGAGAAAAAAAGGCACGTAAGGGAACGGTGAGGGGAAGACCACGGGACGGTTGGACTTTCGACCCGCACCCGCCTGCGGCACCGCCATTTCCCGTGTCCTGGTTTTGGCGTGAGGCCGGCAGGCCGTCGGAGACGACCGTCGGTCAGGAACCGGAGTCGTCCTCCAGGCCATGTTTCTTGAGCTGGTGACGCAAGGCAAACCGGGTCAGGCCCAGGACACTGGCGGCCTTGTTCTTCTTTCCGCCGCATTCGGCCATCACCTCGGCCACAACCTTCTTCTCCACGGAATCGATGTACTCCTTGAGATTGAAACCCGGGGTCAGCCAGGGTTTTCCTGATTCGATGCTCCCTCCGGGGAGCAGGCTGAGCTGGGAGGCGCCCCCGCGCATCTCTTCCGGGAGGCTGGAAGGCCGGATCTTGTTGGTGGTCTCCAGCAGGGTCGCCCGTTCGATGAGGTTCTTCAGCTCCCGGACATTGCCGGGATACTGATAGTTCATCAGAATATCCACGGTTTCCTGGGTGAACCCCGAAACGGGCTTGGAGAATTCCTTGCGAAAACTGTCGAGGAAACTGCGGGCCATGAGCAGGATATCGTCCTTCCGCTCGCGCAGGGGGGGCAGGAACAGGGTGAAGACATTCAGCCGGTAGAAGAGGTCGCGCCGCAATCGCCCTTCCTCCATGGCCTTCTCCAGGTCGGCATTGGTGGCGGCGATGATCCGCACGTCCACGGCGATGTCGGCCGACCCGCCCACCCGCCGGAACCGGCGTTCCTGCAGAACCCGCAACAGCTTCGCCTGGAGGTTGGGGTCGAGGTCGCCGATCTCGTCGAGAAACAGGGTCCCCTTGTCGGCCAGTTCGAACACGCCCTTTTTCTGCCGCTGGGCGTCGGTGAAGGCGCCCTTCTCGTGGCCGAACAGCTCCGACTCGAGCAGGGTGCCGGTCACGGCCGCGGCATTCACGTCGATGAAGGGCTGTCCGGCGCGGGCGCTCTGCTGGTGGATCTGGCGGGCGACCAGCTCCTTCCCCGTGCCGGACTCGCCCCGGATGAGAACCGTCGTCCGGTCGCTCTGGGCCGCCATGGCGATGTGCTCGCGCAGGATTTTCATCTTGACGTTTTCGCCCAGCAGTTGGGAATAACTGCTCCCCACCTTTTCCAGGAACCGGCCCAATTGTCCCTTCAGCAGTGAGGTCTGGACGATCTTCTTGATCAGCAGGTTGACCTCAGCCAGGTTGTACGGCTTCGACAGGTAGTCGTTGGCCCCCCGCTTCATCGCCTTGACGGCCGTCTCGACGTCACCGTAGGCGGTCATCACCACGACCGGGACGTCGGGATCGATCTTGGCGATGTCGAGCAGGACGTCGAGACCGCTGGCATCCGGCAGGCGGATGTCGAGCAGGACGATGTCGCCGCCCTTCTCCTGGAAATACCGCAGGAAGTCACGGGCGTTGCCGAAATCGGTGACCCGGTAGCCCTCCGATTCGAGGGACTCTTTCAGGGTCCACCGGATCATGTCCTCGTCGTCGACGACCAGGATGTCGATGGCCATGGTGCTATTCTCCGACCCCGGCCCGCCGCAGGGCGGTCACGATCGCCGGCCGCGAGTTCTCGTCGGCATGCTGGAACAGGTAGAGGAAACACTGGTAGACGTGCGGACCTCGCTGGTCGCGCAGTTTGCGCAGGATGTAGCGCTGAAGGTCGGGCTCCTGATCAAACCAGGAGAAAGCGACCGCCAGCAGGCTGTCTTTGGTGCCGATGCTGACCAGGGCGTCCACGGCGGCTTTCCGGGCCCGGTTCGACAGGTCTCCGAGCAGTTCGCGCAGGACGGCGAGATGGCGCCCGTCCTGATCACGCCGGTAAAGGATCTCGCGGATGGCCGCGCGCACCGCCCCGTCCTCGTCGTTCGCCAGCGGCTCGAGGTGCTTCATGGCCTCGAACCCGGCAATCTCATACAAGGCCTTGGCGGCGTGATAGCGGATCTGCCAGCTGGTGTCTTTGGTCGAGGCCAGCAGAAGCGGCACGACCTCCTCCCGGCGCAGGGTGCCGAGGGCCTTGATGACCGCACTGCGCAGGTTGGCGTTCCTGGCTTCGGGCAGGATCTTCTTCAGGATCGGGAGGGCCCGCTCGTCCTTGATCTCGGCCAGGGTCGCCAGTGCCTCGGTCGCCACCCGTTCCTCGGGATCGGAGAGCAGGCCCAGCAGGGGTGCGATGTCGTCGAACTCGAGGTAGCGATAGGCGATGGCCACCGCCCGGCGGGCCGCGGCCTCCTTGTGGGTGGCGAAGGAGAACACCTCCTCCTTCTTGTTCCAGCCGACCACCTCGTAGAAAGTCACGGGGGCCAGGGGGGGCCGCAGTTTCACCGGCTTCCATTCCCGGAAATCGAACCAGGGCTGGGCGGCCCGGAACATGGCCTCGTCGAGGTAGACCTGGAAATCGCCGGCCGCCTCGCTCAGGGTATCGGCCAGGTAGACCGCCTTGCCGGCGTAGGTGACGGGACCAAGGGGACCGCGGGTGATCCGGGCCACCTCGCCGGAAGCCATGCCGACCGACAGGCGGGCCTTGGCCTCGAACAGGACGGCATCCCCTTCCAGGGCTTTCTTGAACCTCGTCACCGCGTTGAACGCGGCCACCACCCCTTCGAACACGGCGTCGTCCGGGTCCTCGTCGAGCCCAAACAGCCAGATCTGACTCAACTGGCTCAGGACACTGACGCGGAAGGGGAAGGGGGAGCGGGCGGGCTCGAGAACAGCCTCTGCGTGGGCGAGAGCCGTGGCGAGCGCCTGGGGGTCACCCATCAGGGATTCGGGGAACCGGATCTGCACAACCGCCACCACCGCATGCGCGCGACTGACGCCGGTCACCGGGGCGATCTGGTCCTCGAGCGCCTGCCGAAAGCGGAAATCCTCTTCCG
>CAZKPI010000177.1:0-8479 GCA_964554555.1 uncultured bacterium | reverse complement strand
ATGGGCCTCGACCGCTATGACGACCTTCCCATGTGGGTCAAGGAGGGAACGGCCGTCCATGCCGCGGATCAGGGCCTGGCCAGGATCAAGGCGCTGATGCGCCGGGGGTTCGACCTGTCGTTCATCGGCAACGAGGACGAGGCCAACGACGGCAACCCCATCTCCCTCGAGAAATACGTGGCCAACTACCTGAAGGTGCAGTTCCTGGTCAAAACCTACGGGCTGGCGGCCTTCCACCGGTTCATCAGGCAGCTGCTCAAGAGCGGCGAGGTGCGGCGCGAGCTGACCGTCTGCTTCAACGGCCTGACCGAAGGGGTGATGACCCGCTACGCCAACGACTACGTCGCCCGGACCCTGATTGCCAACGCCCAGCCGGTCCATGCGCGGGAGCAGTTGGCGCGCGGCATGCGGTTCTTCGAGGAGAAGGAATTTCTGTCGGCGCGCCTGGCCCTGACCGACGCCCTCTACGGCGGCCTGACGGACGAGGAATTCCAGAAGGCGGCGTACCTGCTGGCCGAGTGCTACATCCAGGAGCGGAACCCCCAGTCCGCCTTTTCGTTCCTGCGGCGCATCAAGCCCGACCCGCGGTCGATCCCCATCGACCGGTTCAAGTTCCTCAGCGCCTATACCCAGTATGCGATGGGCCTGTGCTCGGAGGCCTACCTGGGATTCCGCGAGGCCTTCGCCGCCTCCAACAGCCTGGCGGTCCGCGAAGGGGCTCTCTATTACATCATCCGCATCCTGGTCGAAGTGGGGAATTTCGAGGAGGCCTCGCGCGTGCTGACCTACCTGCGCACCGAGTTCCCCCGCAGTTCCTACATCCCTCTCGCCGCGCGCGTCTACGCCGCCCGCCGCTGATCATTCCGCCCGGGCTCTCGAGCCGGGATCACGGTTTGACAGGGGACCCGCCTCGTGGTACCCTGCGGATCGGCTTGTGATCACCGTTGACGGTGATTCCCCAGCTTCCATTCTCACAACCGAAGGACGACGATGAAACAACAGATCGCCGAGGCGGTGCAGTATCTGAAGAACCGGGTGTTCCGGGAGCCCGCGGTGGCGGTGGTCCTGGGGTCGGGCCTGGGCAGTTTCGCCGACCATCTGGCTGACCGCGCGACCGTGCCCTACAAGGACATCCCCCATTTCCCGGTGTCGACCGTCAAGGGGCATGCGGGCCAGCTCGTCTTCGGCACCTGGGCCGGGAAGGAACTGGTGGTCATGCAGGGCCGGTTCCACTACTACGAGGGCTACTCGATGGCCCAGGTCACCTTCCCGATGCGGGTCATGCGCGCCCTCGGCGCCCGCGACCTGATCATCACCAACGCCTCGGGGGGGCTCAACCGCACCTTCCAGGTCGGTGATCTGATGATCATGACCGACCACATCAACTTCATGGGCGACAACCCCCTGATCGGACCCAACGACGACCAGGCCGGGCCGCGGTTCCCCCCCATGCAGAATGCCTACACCCCCGCCCTGGTCGAGATGGCCCTGAAGATCGGCCGCGAGATCGGCGCCCCGGTCCAGAAGGGTGTCTACCTTGCGGTGACCGGCCCCAACTACGAGACGGCCGCTGAACTGCGGGCCTTCCGCATCCTGGGGGCCGACGCGGTCGGCATGTCGACCGTGCCCGAGGTCATCGTGGCGGTCCATTCCGGCATACAGCGCATTCTGGGCATCAGCTGTGTGACTGACATGGCCACCGGGGAGGGGCATGAGGAGGTTGACCACGAAAGCGTGGTCAAAGCCGCCGCGGCGGCTCAGCCCTATTTTCTCAAACTGGTGCAAAACGTCATCGAGACGCTGTGACCCCATGTACGACAAGCTGAAGGCGATCTGCGCCCGGTTCGACGAGCTGACCACCCGGCTGTCCGACCCCGCCGTCATCGGCAACCCTGCCGAGTTCCAGAAAGCCGCCAAGAAGCGCGCCGAACTCGAGCCGATCAAGCTCGCCTTCACGGAATACGAGCGGGCCAAGAAGAGCCTCGAGGATGCCCGGCAACTGCTGGCCGCCGAGGCCGATCCCGACATGCGGGCGATGGCCGAGGAGGAGATCGCGGCGCTGACCCCCCGCCTCGCCGAGCTCGACAAACAGCTGAAGTTCCTGCTGATCCCCAAGGACGAGGACGACGGCAAGAACACCATCATCGAGATCCGCGCCGGCACCGGGGGTGAGGAGGCGGCCCTGTTTGCGGCCGACCTCTACCGCATGTACTCGCGGTATGCCGACCGGCAGGGCTGGAAGTGCGAGGTGATGAGCATCAGCGACACCGGCCTGGGAGGCCTGAAGGAAGTGATCTTCGGCGTCCAGGGGAACGGGGTGTTCGGGAAGCTCAAATTCGAGAGCGGGGTCCACCGAGTACAGCGCGTGCCCGAGACCGAAGCGTCGGGGCGCATCCACACCTCGGCCGCCACCGTCGCCGTGCTCCCCGAGGCCGAAGATGTCGATGTGCAGATCGACGAGAAAGATCTGCGTATCGACGTGTTCCGCTCCTCCGGGCCCGGCGGCCAGAGCGTCAACACCACCGACTCGGCGGTGCGGGTGACCCACCTGCCGACCGGCATCGTCATCAGCTGTCAGGACGAGAAAAGCCAGCACAAGAACAAGGCCAAGGCCTTGCGCATCCTGCGCGCCCGCCTGCTCGACAACGCCCGCGCCGAGCAGGACAAGAACCGCGCCGAGAACCGCCGCCTGCAGATCGGCACCGGTGACCGCTCCGAACGCATCCGCACGTACAACTTTCCGCAACAGCGCATGACCGACCACCGCATCGGCCTGACCCTGTACAAGCTGAACGACATCCTCGAGGGCGACCTCGAGGAAGTCATCCGCAGTCTGATCGAGGCCGACAACCTCAAGAAGCTCGCGGCCACCACCCCGGCCGCCGGCTGACCCTCCCCCACCCCCTGGGAAAGGACGACTCCCATGTCTCTCGACGCCGCCCTCGCCGCCAAAGACCTTTCACCCATCCTCTGGACCGCCGCCCTTCTGGGATGTCTGCACACCCTGATGGGTCCCGACCACTACGTGCCCTTCGTCATGATGGCGCGGGCCGAGCGCTGGAGCTGGCCGCGCACCATGTGGATCACGTTTCTGTGCGGTCTTGGGCATGTCGGCAGTTCCATCGTCATCGGGCTGGCGCTGGGCCTCGCCGGCCAGGCGGCGTCATCATGGGAAGGAAGCACCTGGGCGGCGTGGCACGAATGGCGGGGTGAAGGCAGTGCCTGGCTCCTGATGGGGGTCGGGGCGGCCATGACCGTCCATGCGTTGGTCCGGTCCTGGCGCGGGGAAACCCATGTCCATGCCCACGTCCACGCGGATGGCCGCCAGCACATTCATCCCCATGGGCATGAGGGAGCCCACGCCCACCCCCACCCCCCCTCGGAGACCGCCGGCGGGTCACGCCTCACTCCCTGGATCCTGTTCACCATCTTCGTCTTTGGTCCCTGCGAGTCGCTCATCCCCCTGATGCTGGCAGGCACGGCTGTTGGCGGCCTGGCCGGCAGTCTGCTGACGGCACTGTTGTTCTCGCTGTCAACCGTTGCCACCATCCTGATCGTGGTGGGCGCCCTATTGCTCGGAGTCCAGCGCCTGGCCCTGGGATTCCTCGAACGCCACGCCCAGGCTCTGGCCGGCGTATCCCTGGTCCTGTGCGGGGTGGCCATCCGGTTCCTCGGCCTGTGAACCTGGCCGGCCCCCCATCAGGACGAGGGTGATGGACGTCCGGGAGGCGCGGGCCTGGTGGACCGGTGAACTGGCCCGGGCCGGTCTGCCTGAGCCGCAGATCGACGTTGACCTCCTGCTCGCCGCCGTCCTTGGCATTCCCCGGCTCGAGATCCCGCTCTGGCTCGCGCGTTCCCTCGACGCCGGTCAGGCCGCCCGGCTGGCGGTTCTGGCCGGCCGGCGGCGGGCGCGGGAACCCCTGCAATACCTGCTCGGGGAATGGCCCTTCCTCGACCTGGTCCTCGAGGTCGGCCCCGGCGTCCTCGTCCCCCGCCCCGAGACCGAGGACTGGGTGGCGCGCCTTCTGGCCGACGACCTGGGGCGGCGGTTCGGTCCGGACCCGGCCCTGTGCTTCGCGGATGTCGGCACCGGCACCGGCGCCATCGGTCTGTCCCTGGCCGTCCGCTGGCCGCACGCCTCCGGCGTCCTGCTCGACCTGTCGGCGGCGGCCCTGGCGGTGGCCCGCCGCAACTGTGCCCGGTATCCCGGCACGGTCCCACGGCTGGCCGTGGTGCAGGGCGACCTGACCGCCGCTTTGGCCGACGACAGCCTCGAACTCCTGGTGTCCAACCCTCCGTATGTCGACCCGGTCGACCTGCCGGGGCTCGAACCCGAGGTGCGCGACCACGAGCCGCGCCTCGCCCTCGACGGCGGGGAACGGGGCCTGGCGGTCATTGCGCGACTGCTCGCGGACGCGGCCCGGGTCCTGCGGCGGGGCGGTCTGCTGGCCATCGAGCACGGCCATGGCCAGCGGGCGGCCATCCAGACCCTGCCGGCCCCCGGCCTCGCCTGCCGGCTGGCGGTCGATGATGCGGCCGGCCGGGAGCGCTGTCTGGTCTGGACCCGTTCCTGACTCCCGGGCCAATCCTTCCCCAGCGAAAGGCACCGTCGGTGTCGGGCTTTCCCGCCGGCAGGCGGCAGGCGGGAGCGGCCGGTCCCGGGGGGAGGGGGGGCAGGCCGGCCTCGGGTTGAATACGGTCGGCCTCCGGCGTTGTCCGGGGCGGGGGTTTCCGCTATCCTGGGCGGAGCCGCACGAAAGGATTTCCTGCCATGACCATCCGTTGTCGTTTGTCCCATCTCCTGGGCGACCCTGCCAGGTGGGCGGCGTTCACCGACCGGATGCGGTCCGGCGGCGTGGCCGCCCTGCCCACCGATACGTTGTACGGACTGGCGGCTGACGGGAATTCTTCGGCCGGGGTGCAGGGCATCTACGGTCTGAAGGGGCGCGACGAGGGAAAACCGCTCATTCTGTTCCTGGCCGACCCCGCCCGCCTGTCCGACCTTGGCATCGTTCCCACCCCCGTCCAACAGCGGGTCCTGGCCCGCTTCTGGCCGGGCGCGCTGACCGTGGTGTTCCCGCTGACCCGGCCGGCCCCCGGGCTGGCGGCGTTTGGCTTTTCCAGCCTGGGGGTCCGGGTCCCCGCCGCCCCCGACCTGCGCCGTCTGCTGGAGGCCTACCCGGGGTTCCTGCTGACCACCAGCTGCAACCGGTCGGGGGAACCGCCTCTCGCCGATCCGTCCGCCATCGAGGCGGCCTTTGCCCCCCGCCTGGACTGGCTCCTGGACGAGGGTCCGCTTGCCCCCTCCGCCCCCTCGACCGTGCTCGACGTCGCCGTTTCGCCCCCCGTGGTTCGCCGGGAAGGGCGGATCAGCCGGGCGGTCCTGGCCGGCACCGGGATCTTCGACGACGGGTGAGTGCCCCGGGATGGCGCATTCCCGGCCGAAACCGGGTTCCTTCCGCGGGGGGTTGTGGTAGAATATCGGCGCCCCCACCCCCGGAAAAGGACAGGGTTCGAGCGCCATGGCCAAGAAACTCACAACCCAGGTGAAGCTGATCGCTTTCCTGGTGGTCGCTTTGCTCATCCCGGTGGGGCTGGCCAATGTGATTCTCTACAAGGCCCGTCAGGCTACCGGCCAGCTGGCGATCGTCCTGGCCGTGAAGAACCTGCCGACCCAGGCCGAGACCCGCCTGGACTTCGTCGAGTTCGTCAACAGCAACGCCGACAAGCTCGACAAGCTGATCAACAGCCTCAAAGCCCTCGAGTCGTTCTCGCGGATCTTCCTGATCGGTTCGTTGCTCTTCATCCCTCTGGCGACCGGCGGGTTCTGGCTGCTGCTGGTGAGCATCTCCCTGCCCATGCGGGAGGTCATCCAGAAGCTCTTCGCGTTCCGCAACGAGGACCGGAGCCTCGACGATGTCGATGTCTTCCAGGCCGCGGCCGAGTTCGACCGGTTCCTGGCCACCTCACGCAACATCATGTCCGAGACGCGTTCCATCGCCCAGGAGCTGATGAAGAAGATCGAGCCGCTGACCACCATGCACGTGTTCTCTGACGAGAACGTCAAGCAGTTCTTCACCGACGTGCAGGAGATCTCCCGCAGTTCCAACTACATCGCCAACACCGTCGAGGCGACCACCGCCAGCATTCAGGAGGTCTCGACCTCGGCGCAGACCATCGCCGAGCGGTCCCAGGCCGCCGCCACCGACAGCGCCGGCGCCGCCAAGGTGGCCGCTGACGGCCGCAAGGCGGTCACCGAGACGATCGGCACCATGGAATCGATCAAGGACGAGGTCATGGCCCTGGAAGACCTCATCGAAAGCCTGAACTCGGCCTCCAAGCAGATTGGCGAGATCGTCAACACCATCACCGGCATCGCCCACCAGACCAACCTGCTGGCCCTCAACGCCGCCATCGAGGCGGCACGCGCCGGGGAGCACGGCCAGGGCTTCACGGTCGTTGCCGAGGAAGTGCGCAAGCTGGCCGAGGAGTCCGGCGAGGCCGCCGAGGACATCGGCAAGAAGATCAAAGGCATGCTCGAGAAGACCGGCAACGCGGTGCAGACCATCGGCAAGGGGACGGCGAAGGTCATCGAGGGCGTCAACGTCGCCAACGGGGCCGGCAGTAACCTGACCCTGATCGTCAATTCGGTCACCAGCGTCAACAAGATGATCCAGGACATCAGCAACGCCAGCCGCGAACAGTCGACCAACATCGAGTCACTGCGGCAAAGCATCGAGAGCATTTCCGGCGCCACCAAAATCACCTCGGAAGGAACCAAGCGGGTGGCCAGCGCCGTCAACGAACAGCTCAACTACATCCGCCAGTACATCGGCTCTCTCAAGGAGATCCTGACCCTCGTTCAGCTGATGACCGAGATGTTCGACAAGTTCAATTACCGCTGACCGCCGCCGCTGTCCTCGGCCGCGCCCCTCTCGCCCCTCTCGCGCCCTTCCCGCCCCTCCCCCTGATTCCCCCGCGCCGGAGTACGTGGTCCGTCTGCCTGCACCCTGCCGCAGGCGGTCTCCCGACCGGGGGAAAAAGTGCGGGGTTCATTCCTGGCCGGGGAATGCCGATGATCTGACTGGAGGAGACCATGTCTTCCACATCTCTGCTTCCGATCCGGTTCGAAGACTTCCAGAAGGCCGTGGCCGACCTGGGGCTGGAGAAATTCCGGGCCCGCCAGGTCTGGGACTGGCTGTTCGGGAAGCTGGTCTTCGAGTTCGAGGCCATGACGAACCTGCCGGTCGCCGCCCGGGAGCGCCTGCGCGAAGCCTTTCCCCGCATCCTGCCCGACAACTATGAGATTCAGCGCGGGGCCAACGGGACAGCCAAGCTGGCCCTGCCCCTGGCCGACGGCGCCATGGTCGAGGCGGTCTCCCTGCCCGACGAGGATGCCCTGACCTTCTGCCTGTCGAGCCAGCAGGGATGCCCGGTGGGATGCACCTTCTGCCGGACCGGGTCCCTGGGCTTTCAACGGAACCTCAGCCGCGAAGAGATCGCCCTGCAACTGATGGTGCTGGTCAAGGTCCTGCATGCCAAACCCACCAACATCGTCTTCATGGGCATGGGGGAACCTTTCCTCAACCGGCCCGCCGTCTTCGGGGCGATCGACCTGTTCACCGACCCGAAACAGCTGGGCCTGGCCACCCGGCGCATCACCATCTCCACGGCCGGGGTGGTCGAGGGCATTGCGGAACTGGCGGAGCGGCCGGGCGAGGTCAATCTCGCCGTCTCCCTGCACAGTGCCGACGACGATGCCCGTTCCCTGCTGGTTCCCCTCAACCGCCGATACCCGCTGGCCCGCCTGCGGCAGGCCGTGGTCGACTACCTGGAGCGCACCAACCGGCGGGTCAGCTTCGAGGTGACCCTCCTGCGCGGGGTCAACGACCGGCTGTCCGATGCCCTCAACCTCGTGCGGTTCTGTGAGGGCCTGCTCTGCCACGTCAACATCGTCCGCTTCAACCCCTTCCCGTCCTGTTCCTACCGCCCTTCCCCCGAGCCTGCCGAAAAGGAATTCCGCAAGGTTCTCAAGAAGGCGGGCATTCCCGTCACCGTGCGCCGGTCGCGCGGGGCCGACATCCTGGCCGCGTGCGGTCAGCTGGCCGGAAAGTGAGCCATGGCCAAAAAAGAATCCTGTCTCCTGATCCTGGTCAAGATGCTGATCCTCGTCTCCCTGCTCGTGGCTGGAGTCGTGGCGGCCTTCTTCTACCTGCGTGAGCAGTTGAACGAGTATTTCAACCGCGGCGACACCATCGAGGTCCCCGATTTCCGGGGAAAGCATCTGGTGCAGGTCTTCAAGGACAAACCGTCCGACCTCGTCATCGAGAAGAGCGACGAAAAATTCGACCTCCGCTATCCCAAGGATTTCGTCATCGCCCAGTATCCGGAGGCAGGCACCCGCGTGCGCGCCAACAAGAAGGTACTGCTCACCATCTCCCTGGGCAGTAAGCAGGTCAACGTCCCCGACCTGTTCCAG
>CAZKPI010000176.1:4623-8553 GCA_964554555.1 uncultured bacterium | reverse complement strand
CTCCCCTCGACCTGGGTGAAGATCTGGGCGGCGCCATGGGTTCCTCCCCCGCATCCGGCGGGGAGAAACCGTTCCTCGATCTCAACGAACTCGACGTCGATGTCTTGCAGGAGGGCGAGAAGGCCCCCGCCTCGCCAGCCCCCGAGCCCCTCGACCTCGGCCCCTCGCTCTTCGAACCCCTTCCGGCGCCCCCGGCCGGAACCGCTCCGGGCGCTCCGGCGGACGAAGGCCCCGCCCTGACCTTCCTGGGCGACCTCGGCCCAGGTTCCAGCGAGGAGGAGACTCCTCCCATCACCATGCCCGAATCGCTCGACGAGCTTCCCCCCGCCCCGGCGCCGAAGAAACCCCTGGTTTCCCCCATCCCGGTGCGCCCGAAGGGCCCGCCCAAGAAACCGGACGGCGAGCCTCCGGAGGGCCAGGGCAGTGACGGGGGCGGCTTCAACCTGCCTTCGTTGTAAAGGACTCAGGAACCACCACAGAGACACAGAGGCACCGAGGCCAGGGATCCAGGGAAGCAGTCCAATCCCTGTCGCCCTGTGTTTTTCCCCGGCTTCTTCCCCGTTCCTGTCCTGTTGTCTCTTGGTTCCCGCCCTGTGTCTCTTCCGCCCCCCCGGCGGATCCTCGCCAGCCTTCCCTGACACCGTGCCTCCGCATGGAGGCTCCGCTTCGCCGCGCGGGGAGCGGCTGGGAACCCGCATCCCGGCTTGACAGGCGGGCCGGCGGCTCCTATAATTCCCTGATCAGACCCCCCTCCGATTCCATTCTCTGAAAGGCCGCCGAACACCCATGGACAAACCCTCCGCCGACAAGAAAACCCTGGATGCCATCACCCCCAAATCGCAGGACATCTCGCGCTGGTATACCGACGTGGTGACGAAGGCGCGGCTCGCCGACTACTCACCCATCAAAGGCTGTATGGTGATCCGCCCCTACGGCTACGCCATCTGGGAAAGCATTCAGCGGCTCCTCGATGCGGAGTTCAAGAAGACCGGCCACGTCAACGCCTACTTTCCCCTGTTCATCCCCGAAAGCTTTCTGACCAAGGAAGCCGAGCACGTCGAGGGCTTCGCCCCCGAAGTTGCCTGGGTCACCCAGGGCGGGAAGGAACCCCTCGAGGAGAAGCTCGCCATCCGGCCGACCTCCGAGGCCATCATTGGCCACATGTACGCGAAATGGGTCGAGAGCTACCGCGACCTGCCGATCCTGATCAACCAGTGGGCCAACGTGGTGCGCTGGGAAAAGGTCACGCGGCCCTTCCTGCGGACCACCGAGTTCCTCTGGCAGGAAGGCCACACCGCCCACCGCACCCACGAGGAGGCGAAAGAGGAAGTGGCGCGCATGCTGGAGGTCTACCGGCGGTTCGTCGAGGACGACCTGGCCATCGCGCTGGTCACCGGCGAGAAGAGCCAGAAGGAAAAGTTCGCCGGCGCCCTCAACACCTTCACCATCGAAGCCCTGATGCCGGACGGGCAGGCCCTGCAGTCCGGCACCTCGCATGACCTGGGACAGAACTTCGCCAAGGCGTTCGACATCAAGTTCCTCGATTCCGACGGCGAACGCAAACACGTCTGGACCACATCCTGGGGCATGTCGACCCGCATCATCGGAGCGGTCATCATGACCCACGGCGATGACAAGGGCCTGCGTCTGCCGCCGCGCATCGCCCCCACCCAGGCGGTCGTCATCCCCATCGTCTACAAGGAGGCCGCCCCCGTCCTCGAAAAGGCGAAGCAGTTGCGCCAGCGGCTCGTCGACCGCGGCTGGCGCATCCACCTCGACGACCGCGACGGCTTCAAACCCGGCTGGAAGTATGCGGAATACGAGATGATGGGTGTTCCCCTGCGCGTCGAGATCGGCCAGAAGGACATGGAGAAGGGCCAGGTCTGCCTGGTCCGGCGCGACACCGGCGAGAAGGCGTTTGTGCCCGACGCCTCCCTCGAGACCGAGGTCGAGCGCCTGCTGGGCGAGATCCAGAAGAACCTGCACATCCAGGCGAAGGAGATCCTGCACAGCCGCACCTTCCCCGCCGCCACCTTCGCCGAGTTCGTCCAGGTCATCAAGGAGAAGCACGGGATGGCCGACGTCAGCTGGTGCGGCCAGCCCGCCTGTGAAGACAAGTTCAAGGCCGAGGTCGGCGCCACCATCCGCTGTCTGCGCGAGACCGCCCCCCAGGGGCCCTGCGTCGTCTGCCAGGCCCCCGCCGCCCGCCAGGTTTTCGTCGCCCGCGCCTACTGACCTTCCCCGGCGGGGCCGGCCGGCCCGGCCCCGCCGGTGTTCCGATTCCACCGAGAGGACCGCAACGAGCAACCGGCATGGAACTGAATCTCAAACGCCTCCTGAAAGATCTGGCCAACCCTGACGACGACCTGCGGGCCCTGTCGGCCATGACCCTGATGAAGATCGACCTGCCCGACCGGCAGGCCCGCCAAGAGGTCATCGGCACCCTGATGAAGGCCACCAAGGACAAGAACGTCGCCGTGCGCTTCTTTGCCCGGAAAGCGATCGACAAACTGCGCCAGGCCAACCTCCAGGAGGAGGGGCTGGCCCCCCGGCCGTCCCCCGACAAGGGTCTCGATTCCGATAACTTCGAGGAGCGGGTGGCGGCCATCATGCAGATTGCCCGGGACGGCAAGGCCGAGTTCAAGGACCGTCTGATGGCCATGCTCAAGACGGAACGTCACGACTTCGTGAAGGCCTCGCTGATCAGCGGTCTGAAGCGGTTCCTGACCAAGGACGAGGCGGGCCTGCTGAGCCCCTTTTTGACCGACCCCGACAGCCGGGTGCGGTCGAACACCATCGAGGCCCTCGAGTTCCTGAAGGCGGAAGACGCCATTCCCGCCCTGTTCACCGCCCTCCAGGACCCCGACAACCGCATCCGGGCCGTGGCGGCCAAGGCCCTCCAGGCGTTCGGCGAGGAGAAGGTCTTCACCGAGCTGAAGAAGATGCTGGGCTCCAACGAGGACTGGCTGAAGGGGAGCGCCATCTACGCGCTGTCCCACATCCAGGCCGGCGAGGCGATCACCCTCCTGATCGACGCCGCCAAGGCGGCCGGCTCCCCGCCCGACACCCGCATCAAGGCCTGTATCGCCCTGGCCAACTACCAGGACACCACCTCGTACGGGTTCCTGAAATACACCGCCACCACCGGCGAAGAACCCTACAAGAGCACCGCCCTGCGGGCCCTGAAGCTGTATGAGGAGAAGTTCGGCGGCGCCCCTCCCACCACCACCATGGTGGCGGCGCCGGCCGAGGAGAGCCCCAAGACCGACCAGAAGAAGCCCGACAAGGCACCGCCCGCCCAGGACCTCGCCGGCACGGTCTCCCAGTTCTTCCGCAAGGGGAAGGAGGAGGCGATCGGGCTGTCCGAGAAGGCGGCCATCAGCTTCGTCGTCAGCGACCTCCAGAAGGAGCAGGCCGAACTCCAGAAGGAGGCCGGCCGGGTCGTGTTCGAGATGTACCAGCAGGGGGACCTGCAGATCTCCGAACTGCTGACCATCGGCCACGAGATCCTGCGCATGAACTACTACATCCAGAAATACACCGACGAGGAGGAGAGCGGCCAGCCGCCGAAGAAAGAGGGTTTCTTCGCCCAGTTGAAAGGCCTGTTCACCAAGAGCGAGCCCAAGAACCCCAAGGCCCTCCAGGCCGAGCGGTTCACCCAGAAGCGCGAGGAATTGTTCCAGAAACTGGGCGGGGCGGCCTTCCGGCGGTTCGCCAACAAGGAGTTCACCTCGTCGCTGATCGAAGGCTATTTCACCTCCTACCAGAAGCTCGAGGAGAAACTGCTGAAGGAAAAGCAGCGCATGTCCTGATCATCCGACCATCCGTCCCCCCATTCCCGCACCGGAGGCTGCCATGGACCTGAAACTGTTCATCCGCGACGTCCCCGACTTCCCCAAGCCCGGCATCGTCTTCAAGGATCTGACCCCC
>CAZKPI010000176.1:0-4566 GCA_964554555.1 uncultured bacterium | reverse complement strand
GCGGATCAAGGCGGTGGCCGGGGTCGAGTCGCGCGGCTTCATTGTCGGCACCGCGCTGGCGCTCGACCTGGGAGTCGGGTTCATTCCCCTGCGCAAGCCCGGGAAACTGCCCTACAAGACCATCCGCCAGGAATACAGCCTGGAGTATGGCACCGACGCCATCGAGATCCACCAGGACGCCATTGCCCGCGGCGACCGTATCCTGCTCGTCGATGACCTGCTGGCCACGGGCGGCACGGCGCGCGCCGGGGCCGATCTCATCAGGAAGCTCGGCGGGGAACTGGTGGGCATCGCCTTTTTGATCGAACTCGCCTTCCTGAAAGGCCGCGAAAAACTGGCCGGCGAGCAGGTCTTCAGCCTGCTCACCTATTGACCGGGACTCCCCCGTGGCTTCGCGCACCGCCTTCCGCCGGCTCCTCGACGAACTGACCCACCCCGCCTGGGAACACCGGTTCCTGGCCGCCAAGCGGCTGGCCGCCCCGACCGGCCCGGCCGAGTTCACCGGCCTCACCCCGACCCAGCGCGCCGAGACGGCCCGCACCCTTCTGCATCTGCTCGAGGACCCCACCGCCCAGGTCCGTTCCCAGGCGGCGGCGGCCCTTGGCCGCCTGAACTGCCGGGAAGCCGCCGAACGGCTGGTGACCGCCCTGGCCGATCCCCACGAATGGGTCCGCGTCCAGGTCGGGGAAGCCCTGGCCCGCCTCGGCAATCCCGACCTCGCCCCCATGGTGGCGCACCACCTGGAGACCGAGGACGACCCGCACGTGCGCGCGACCCTGGTCAAGACTCTCGGCCAGATCGGCGACGGCAAGATGCTGCCGGTCCTCGCCCTCCGGCTGGAAGATCCCGACAGCCGCGTCCGGGCCAACAGCGTGGAGGCGATCGGACGGCTGAAGGTCCCCCCCGCCGACCGGCAGAAGGCGCTGGCCCGGGTGGCCGGAGACGCCAACAACCGGGTCCGGGCCAACCTCGCCATCAGCCTGGTCGAGGCCGGCGAAGCCCGGGGCCGGGAAATCCTCCAGGAAATGCTGGCCGCGAAGGACGAATACATGCGGGCCTCGGCCGCCTACGCCCTCGGTCATCTGGGGAAGGCCTCCGACATTCCCCGGCTGGTCGAACTGCTGGAGGACCCATCCTGGCTGGTGCGGAAGAACGCCGGCAACAGCCTGGTCAAACACGGGGCGCGAGCCCTTCCCCGCGTGACGGCCGCCCTGTCGTCCCCCGAGCCGCACGTCCGGCTGGGCGCCCTCGAGGTGATCGGGCGACTGCGCGACGCCTCGGCGCGGCAGGCGGTCATCGCCCTGCTCGAGGACGAGCAGGGGGAGGTGCGCAGTAAGGCAGAGGAAGTCCTCGACCTCCTCGACGGGTTTTAGGAGCCAGGCGCCAGACCGGCCACCGAAGCCCCGGGGGGGCTCATCTGCCTGACTTTCGGGTCCGGCCGCGGCCTGTGTGCCCGCCGGGGGGATGGTTCCCGGTGCGCCTTCGGGCCTAGTGGCCTTCCTTTTCTTTCTTCTTGGCGGCCTTCTTGGCCAGCACTTCCTCGATCCGCATGCTGGGATCGTACAGCGTGGCCCGGTTGCGGCCGTTTTCTTTCGAGGTGTACAGGGCGGTGTCGGCGAACAGGATCAGGTCGAACTTGTTGCGGGCCTGGTCGGGGTAACAGGAGACGCCGAGCGAGACCGTGATCGGCACGCGGACCCCGCCGATCCGGAAGTCGAACCCCTCGATGGCGGTGCGGATGCGCTGGGCGGGCACCATACTGCCCTCGGCGTCCTTCTCGGGGCAGATCACGATGAACTCCTCGCCGCCGTAGCGGGCGGGGATGTCCACCTCGCGGACGCTCTTCTCGAGGAGGCGGGCCACCGTCTTGAGGACCCGGTCCCCTTCCTGGTGGCCGTAGGTGTCATTGAACTTCTTGAAGTGATCGACGTCGAGCAGGATCAGCGAGACCTTGCTGTCGTAGCGGTCGGCGCGCTGGAGTTCCTCGTCGAGGCGCTGTTGGAAATAGCGGTGGTTGTAGAGGCGGGTCATCTCGTCGGTGACGGCGTAGCGGTAGAGGCGGGCGTTCTCGATGGCGATGGAGGCCTGGGTGGCCAGGCTCTGGAACAGGTGGAAATCCTTGTCGGTGAAGGTGTTGGGTTCGCCCCGCGAGACGTTGAGCACGCCAAGCATCTTGTCCTTGGCCTTCAGCGGAACGCTCATCAGGGTGCCGCGCATGACGTTGTTTTTCTTGATGGCCAGGAACTCGTGGTCCCGCTCGACATCCTCGACGAACAGGGGCCGCTGGGACTCCATGACATAGCCGGCCACCGGCTCGCCCAGGCCGACCCGGGCCTCGCGGGTGATTTCCTCGGACAGGCCGAACGCCACCCCGATCGACAGCGACTTTTCCGCCTCGTCGAGGAGCATCAGGGATCCCTTTTCCGCCCCCACCACCTTGACCACCTTTTCCAGGATGCTGTTCTGGAGCTGGGTGAAATCGAGGATGGAGCTGATATCCTTGCCAACCTTGTACAAGATATCGAGTTCGTTGATGCGGTGGTCGAGGTCGGCCCGGGTGGCCCGCAGGCTGGCCCGCATCTCCTCGAAGGTGGCGGTCAGTTCACCGATCTCGTCGTTGGAGGTCGCCTGGATCTCCCGGGTGAAGTCGCCGGCCCCGATGTGCCGGGCCCCGGCGATGAGGTTGAGCAGAGGGCCGATGAAGGAATTGGCCATCAGGATGCCCAGCACCAGGGAGACCATGGTGGTGGCGATCAGCAGGGACAACACCCGCTGGCGCAGTTCGAAAGCGGCCTGGAAGGCCTGCCGCTCGGGGATCTGCAGGACGATCGTCCATTTGGGGGCAAGATAGAAATCGAACTTCTTGAGGGAGACGGCCGTGATCAGATACTTCTCGCCCGCGATGTCGCGGACCCCGGTGACGTCGTTGTCGATGATCTCGGCGCCGGAGATATGGAAGGTCTTCACCTCGGGCGACGACTGGGCGATGATGGCGCCCGCCTCGTCGAGAACCAGCCCCTGGGACTTGGACCGTTTGAGGGCGTTCTTCAGCAGGTCGCGGATGTAGAGAAGGTCGACCTCAGCGACCAGCACCCCGATCACCCCTTTCTCGGGGCTCTTGATGATCGACTCCAGGGTCATGTAGGGATTGCCCTCGGGGGTCTTGTCAACGTCGGACAGCGAGCCCTGGTAACTGCGCTTGACGGCGTTGGTGAAGCTCCAGTCGGGAGGCAGGGTCACGTTGGGATTGGTGGAGACCATGATCCTGCGACTGCTGTCGACCAGGTAGAGCAGTTTGAAGATGGGGTAGTTCTTCAGCAGGGATTCGAGAAAATCCTTGGCCACAACCGGATCGAGGCCCTTGATCACATCGAGGTCGGTGATCGCGGTCATCAGCCGGCGGGTGGCCTCCAGGTTTTCGTGGATGCCGTGGGCCAGCAGGTTGGACAGCTCCTGGTGGCTCCGGGTCACCTCCTCGCCGATGACCCGCTTCTGCTCGTTGAAGGCCTGCCAGCCGAGGAACCCCATCGGCACCAGGGTGAGCAGAAGGATGGTACCCAGCAGTTTGGCCCGGATTCCCAGGCGGAACCGTGTGGAGGGGGGATTCATCGGGCCCGCAGGCGCTCCTCGATGCTGGCGATGTTGTCCTCGACCAGGGGGTAGTTGGGGTCGAGGCGGGCCACCCGCTGGAACTGCTCCAGGGCCTGCTCCAGCTCCCCGATGGCCAGGAAGATGGTTCCGAGGTGGAAGAAGGCTTCGGCGCAGTCGGGGTGGTCGGCGGCGATGGCCATGAACTCCCCGATGGCGTCGTTGTTCTGCCCGAGGCGGAACCGGGCCTGGCCGCGGACCAGCCTGGCCTGCAGGTCGGTCGGTGCGACGGCCAGGACCTCTTCCGCCAGGCGGAGGGCGGCGGCGAAATCCTCGTTGATGATGGCCAGCAGAGCCTCGGCCAGCACCTCGCCGGCCTGGTCCTTCCCCTTCCCCGCCCCGACGAACTCCTGGGCGATCCGGCCGAGGTTGTCGCGGGAAACCCGGTTGAGGAATTCCTGTTCGTCGCACTTGGCGATCTCGGCGCTGACCACTTCCGAGTAGGTGGAATCGAGCTCCTTCAACCGGAGAAGATGCTGTTTGGCCTTGGCGAACTGGTTCTCATCGCGATAGATGATGCCCAGGTTCTGGTGGGCCTGGATGTGCTCGGGCTTCAGCTGGAGGACCTTCTCATAGAAGGGGATCGCCTCGCGCCGCCGCCCCACCTGGGACAGGGCCACGGCAATGTTGAAGATGGCATCGACGTCCCGCGGGTTGACCCGGATGACGGCCTCCCACTCGCTGATGGCCTCGGTGACCTTGCCCAGCTTCATGAGGATGAGGCCAAGGTTGAAGTGGGCGAAGGAGTGCTTGGGGTTGATCGCCACCGCCTCGCGGTAGGCATCGATGGCCCCCGAGACGTCGTTCATCTTGTGCAGGAAGACCCCCTTGGTCGAGACGAAGTCAGCGTTGCGGTCGGCCTTGTCGATCGCCTTCTGGATGTGGTCGAGGGCCTTGGCATACTGGCCCTTCTCGAAG
>CAZKPI010000175.1:1800-8553 GCA_964554555.1 uncultured bacterium | reverse complement strand
CCTCGACGGCCAGCCGACCGACCGCCTGCTGTTCATCTTCCGGACCGTGGGCTGTTCCTACGCCCGCCGCCCGGAAGGCGGCTGTACGATGTGCGGGTTCTCCCCCATGACCCTGCCCGCCGGCCGGCTCACCGACGCCGACCTGATCGCCCAGTTCGACTCGGTCTTCGCCGACCCCGGCCCCCTCGCGGGCATCGGCCAGGCCGACCTCTACATGTCGGGCTCGTTCCTGGCCGACGACGAAATGCCGCCCGCCGTCCGCGGCCACGTCTTCCGGCGGCTCGCCGCCCTCGGCCTGCGCCGCGTGCTCATCGAGTCGCGCCCCGAATTCATCACCGCCAGCTCCCTGCGCGAGGCGGCCGTGCTCGCCCCCGGGGTGCTCGAGGTGGGAATCGGCCTCGAAAGCGCCGACGATCACATCCGCGAGGTTCTCATCCGCAAGGGCTTCGGCCGCGAGGCCTTCGAACGGGCCGCCGCCCAGCTCGCCAGCGCCGGCGCCCGCCTCCTCGTCAACATCCTGCTCAAGCCCCTCGGCGTGACCGATGACGCGGCCGCCGTCGCCGACGCCGTGGCCACCGGCCGCTACGTCTTCGACCTCGCCCGCCGCCTGACCCTGCCCGCCCGCGCGGCCCTTCAGCCGGTCTTCGTCGCCCCCGGCACCCCCCTCGAACGCGAGTTCCTGGCCGGCCGCTACCAGCCCCCCAGCCTCTGGTCAGTCGTCGCCGCCCTGCGCGGCCTCCACCCCCTGGGCGAGACCACCGTGGGCCTCAGCGACGAGGGCCTGGAACCGCGTCGCGCCCCGGCCGGCTGTCCCCGCTGTGACGCCGCCCTGCGTACCGCCCTGCGCGAGTTCAACCGGGTTCGCACCCTCGCCGTGTTCGACGGGCTGTCCTGCCCCTGCCAGGCGGGGTGACCGACCGCAAAAGCCCCCAGGGAAGCCGGCCGGGTGCGGCCGGACATCCGCCGGGGGCTTCGGGAAGGGCGGGGGAACCCGCCAACCGTCCTTACTGTTCCTCGATGACCACCTTCTGCAGGACCGGCGGGTCCTTCGGTCTGCTGGGCTCGCCCGAGGCGCTCGGCCCGACCTCGACGGAGCTGATCTTCAGCACCACATCCATGCCTTCGATCACCTTGCCGAACTGGGTGTAGTTGGGCCGGGAATCGAGCCGCTTGGCCCCGTCACCATTGCAGATGAAGAACTGACTGCCCTGCGTGTTCGGACCGGCGTTGGCCATGGCCACGATGCCCGCCTCGTAGGACCGCTTCACCGGCAGTTCGTCGTCGAACCGGTAGCCGGGGCCGCCCATGCCGGTGCCTTCGGGATCGCCGCCCTGGATCATGAAATCCTTGATGATCCGGTGGAAGATCGTGCCGTCGTAAAATCCTTCCCGCGCCAGGAAGACGAAGTTGCCCACGGTGCGGGGGGCATCCTTGGCGAACAGCTCGACCTTGATGTCGCCCAGGCTGGTCTTCAGCGTGGCCACGTAGGTCTTGGCCGGATCCAGCGTGACGGCGGGCGGGGTTGGCCAGGACTTCTTCGCGGGAGCGGCCGCCGGAGCGGGAGCGGCGGCGGGGGTCTCTCCGCCGGGGGAGGCGGCCGCGGGCGGCGCCGCCGGTTCCTCGGCGAGAGCGACGGGCCCCGCAACCACCAGGGCGAGCACGACCAGCAACCAGTATTTTCCCATGTCTGTTCCGACTCCTGTTTCCAAGAATTTCCAGGCTGAGGCCCGGAGCGTGACCATGTATGCCATGGAATTCCGCCGGTTTCAAGCCCCCTGGCCGACATCCTGGGCCCCAGAAGCTGAGGGGGCCACGAAGGCCTGGCCAAGGCGACCGAAATCTGGCATGATGATACGCAGACCCGCAACATCTTCGGCCAGCCGGTGCAGTGGGCCCTGACCTTCTGGGTCGCCGTCGATGTCCAGGGCGAGACCACGCCCGACATCGTCTACGCCTGGAGCATCTCCTTCCTGACCGAGGAAAAAGTCGACGCGGCCAAGGCCCCGCCCTTCCGGGCGGCCGCCTTCAACGTCAAACAGAAGATGAAGCGCGCCAACGTCCCCGGCCTGAAGTAAGCGAACCCGCCCGCCTCCCGGAACCACCCGACCCACACGATCCCGCAGGGATCCCCTTGCCGCCTGGCAGGGCGGCAAGGGGGCCGGGGCCACCCAGGCGCCGGGCGCCGGCCCCAAAGCCAGAAAACCCGCCTCATCGGCGGGTTTTCTGGCTTTGGGGGGAACAGCGCCCGGGACTCAGGCCGTCTGTTCGTTGGCCACCCGGTAGACGATCTGGTAGGGTTCCTTCTTCTCGACGCACCGCTCGTGGATGATGACCTTGGCGATGTCGGGATTGGAGGGGATGTCGTACATCAGGTCCAGCATCAGCTCCTCGATGATGCGCCGCAAGCCGCGGGCGCCGGTCTTCTGCCGGATGGCCTTGCGGGCGATGGCGTGCAGGCCCTTGGGGGTGATCTCCAGGTCGACCCCTTCCATGCGAAGCAGACGGGAGAACTGCTTGACCAGCGCATTCTTGGGTTCGGTCAGGATCCGCACCAGGTCATCGACCGAGAGGGGGTCGAAGGTCGCAATGATGGGAACCCGGCCGATGAACTCGGGGATCATGCCGAACTTCAGCAGGTCTTCGGGCATGATCTCGGCGAGCAGGTCGCCGATGCGCCGGTCCCGCTTCGACATCGGGATCGAACCGAACCCCATCGATTTCTGGCGGGTCCGGGTCTCGATGATCTTCTCGATACCTTCAAACGAGCCGCCCATCACGAACAGGATGTCCTTCGTGTTCAGCTGGATGAAATCCTGGTGCGGGTGCTTGCGGCCGCCCTGGGGCGGCACGTGGGCGATCTTGCCCTCGAGCATCTTCAGGAGGGCCTGTTGGACCCCTTCCCCGGAAACGTCGCGGGTGATCGACAGGTTCTCGCTTTTGCGGGCAATCTTGTCGATCTCGTCGATGTAGACGATGCCCTTCTCGGCCCGGGACACGTCGTAGTCGGCGTTGCGGAGCAGGTTGAGCAGGATGCTCTCGACGTCCTCGCCGACGTAGCCCGCCTCGGTGAGGGTGGTGGCGTCGGCGATGCAGAACGGCACGTTGAGCAGTTTCGCCATGGTCTGGGCAACGTAGGTCTTGCCCGACCCGGTGGGGCCCAGCAGAAGGACGTTCGATTTCTGGACCTCAACGTCATCCTTCTTGGCACCGGCCAGGGTGATGCGCTTGTAATGGTTGTAGACGGCCACCGAGACGATCTTCTTGGCGCGCTCCTGGCCGACCACATACTGCTGGAGGAAATCGACGATCTCCTTGGGTTTGAGGACGTTCTTCATCTCCAGGGAGGTGTCGTCATCGACCTCCTCGAGGATGATCTCGTTGCACAGCCCGATACATTCGTCGCAGATGTACACTTCCGGGCCGGCAATGAGTTTCTTGACCTGGTCCTGGCTTTTGCCACAGAAGGAGCAACGGAACTGCGGGCCTTTCGACAGCATGCTTATTCCTCGCCGGGCTTGGTGGCTCCGGGCACGTTGCGCTGGACGACCTCGTCGATGAGGCCGTATTCCTTGGCCTCGAGGGCAGACATGAAGAAGTCGCGGTCGGTGTCTTTCTTGATGCGTTTCAGGGGCTGACCCGTGTGGTGGGCCAGGATGTCGTTCAGCTTGTCCTTGATGCGGAGGATCTCCTGCGTCTGGATCTCGATGTCGCTGGCCTGCCCCTGGGCCCCGCCCAGCGGCTGGTGGATCATGATGCGGGAGTTGGGCAGGGCGTACCGCTTCCCGGGGGTGCCTGCCGCCAGCAGGACGGCGCCCATGCTGGCGCACTGGCCGATGCAGATGGTGCTGACATCAGGCTTGATGTACTGCATGGTGTCGTAGATGGCCATGCCGGCCGTCACGACGCCGCCGGGGCTGTTGATGTAGATCGAGATGTCCTTCTCGGGATCTTCGGATTCGAGGAAGAGGAGCTGGGCGATGATCAGGTCGGCCAGGTGGTCCTCGATGCCGCCGCCGATGAAGACGATGCGGTCCTTGAGAAGGCGGGAATAGATGTCATACGCGCGTTCCCCGCGACTGCTTTGCTCAATGACGATCGGAACCAGCGTCACCTGAAGCGTCCCCCTTGTTCAATTCGGCTTCTTTCACCATATCGTAATGAACTTCGTTGTTCTTTAGCAAAAACTCCCGGATCTTGCGGTTCCGGACGGCGTGACGGATGTCCGCCTCCATGTCGGTGCCAGTCACCGTGCCCAGCAGTTTCTCGACCGGGACGTTGTAGTCCTTCGCCCGTTGTTCGATCTCGGCCCGGTATTCGGCCTCGGTCACCTCGACCTTCTCCCGGTCGCCGATGGTGTCGATGATCAGCATCACCTTGGTCTGGTGGATCGCCTTCTCCCGGAAGCTCTCGCGGAATTCCTTCATGTCCTTGTGGGACTTCTTGAGGTATTCCTCGATGTTCGTGCCGAACTGCCGCCACCGGCGGTCGATGCGCTGGACGAAGTAATCGATGGTGCGCTGGATCATGGCTTCGGGAATCTTGATCTCGAGCTTCTCCGCAATCTTTTCGAGGATCTGGTCGAACCCGCGCTCCTCAGCGTCGCTCCGCGACCGTTTCTCGAGATCAGCCCGGATCTTCGCCTTCAGGTCATCGAGGGACTGGTAATCCCCGACCTCCTTGGCGAAATCGTCGGTCAGCTCGGGAACCATCGGCCGCGAGATGCGCTCCAGGGTCACATGGAAATCGACCTTCTTCCCGGCAAATTTCGAATCCTTTTCCGACTCGTGGTCGAAGGTGTACTGGTAGCTCCGGCTCTCGCCGATCTTCAGGCCCTTCAGCGGCACCAGCATCCGGTTCTCGTCGACCATCTTGTGGTACCCCTTCTCTTCGGTCAGTTCGGGTTCGACCTGGCCATCGATGGTCGCCCGGATGTTGGCCAGGAAGTAGTCGTTGACCTGCAGTTCGCCCGACTCCAGGGGCTGGGTCTTGCTAAACTGCTCGCGCAACTGCCCGAGGACCTTCTGGACGCTCTCCTCATCGACGATGGCCTGCTGGACCCGCACCTGATGGCCGGTATAGGCGATGTCGCCGATCTTCGGCTTGACCTCGAAGACCGCCTTGAAGGTGAAGGGCTCGCCTTCCTTGAGGTTTGATTCCTCGAGGGTGTAGGGGCTGACCGGCTCGAGCTTGGCTTCCCGCACGGCCTGCGGATAGACTCTCTCGAGCAGTTCCTCCTCGACCTGGCTCTTGATCGCCTCAGGGCCGATGTACTTGGCGAGCACCGGGCGGGGGGCCTTCCCCGGCCGGAACCCGGGGATCCTGATCGAGCGGGCCGCCCGCTGGAAAAACGAGTTGTAGGCTTCCTCGACCTTGTCTTTCCCCACTTCCACCAGGAGGGCGACTTTGTTGGGCTCCAGTTCCTGTATCTGGGTCTTCATACGATTCCGAGACTCCTTGCGATGTATTCCCGGTGTGGGAAAAATAAAAGAAAGCGGGAGACGGGACTCGGACCCGCGACCTCCTGCTTGGAAGGCAGGAGCTCTACCAACTGAGCTACTCCCGCAAGGTATGGCGTCCGGTGCGAGGAGCGGGACTTGAACCCGCACGGTGGTCACCACAAGATCCTAAGTCTTGCGCGTCTGCCAGTTTCGCCATCCTCGCAACGTGAACGCGAAGTAGGATACCAGATTCCCCAGGGAAAGACAAGGGTGACGGAGAACGGAGAGACCCCGGGAAACCGGGAACCACCCGATCGGGGAAATGCACCAACAGATCGGGTACGGTCCACCCGCCGCCGCGGGGAAACCCGGGCGGGGGAAGCAGGCGGCCTCCGCCTCAGAGCGTCGCCAGTGAGCCTTCTCCGGCCGGCGCGTCCCCTTCCACCAGCAGATACAGGGACAGAGGTTCCGACTTGCCCTTGAGAGAAATGCGCTCGAGAGGCTGGAACGCCGCCCCGGGGGTGGCCTGCCGGACCGCTTCAGAAACCACCACGGCCGGGGCGGCCTGCTTCTCGGCCACTCCCAACAGCCGCGCCGCGGTGTTGACCGTGTCCCCCATCACCGTGAAGGCCAGCTGACCCTTCCGGGCCGCCGACCCCACGTTGCCGGCAATCACGGGTCCGCTGTGGATGCCGATGTCGGTCCGCACCCGGAACCGGCCGGCCGCCTGGCGGGCCCGGTCGAACCCCGTCGAAATCGCCTGCATCCGCCGGGCCGCGCCGACGGCCCGCATTCCCGGGCCGGGATACCCGGGAATGGGGTCGAACACCGCCATCACCTGGTCCCCGATGAACTTGTCGATCCAGCCGTGGTTCTCCCGTACCGCCGCCTCGAACCCGGTGTGGTACTCCTGAAGAAAGTCCACCACCTCCTCGGGCGGATACCGCTCCAGCAAATCGTCACAGCCTTGCAGACGGGAAAACAGCACCGCCACCGACAGTTCCTGCCCGCCCAGGGCCAGCCCCTGCTCAGGATCCTCCTGCGTGCGCTCCCAGACCTTTTCGGAGACAAACTGCCGCAGGCGCTCGCGCTGCTGCAATCCCTCGGCCATGGCGTTGAACGTGACCGCCAGGTGGGAAAGCTCGTCCTGTCCGGGGTCTTCGACACGGACCCCGAATTCCCCCCGGCCGACGGCCGTCACCAGCCGCCGGAGCCGCTCCACCCGCGTCAGCAGACGGCGCGAGATCCCCGCCGCCGCCCCGCCCAGAAAGCCCACCCCCAACAGCAGGGCCATTCCCATCAACCCCAGCAGGAA
>CAZKPI010000175.1:0-1729 GCA_964554555.1 uncultured bacterium | reverse complement strand
GAAGGGCGAAAAGGCGGCGGCCAGCACCTCCCGGCCGCCCCACTCCACCAGGTCACTCTCGAACGCCCGGGTCACCCGCGCCCGCGTGACCAGCGCCTCCAGTCCCTCGGAGGGTGCCAGATGGGCCGGCTGCCACCGGCCATCGGGGGCCACACCGCACAGGCGAAGGGCGCCGGCCGTCTCCCCCGCCGGACCGGCCGGAGTCAGAAGCGGCCCCAACCACGCCTCCAGGCGCCGCCGGTGGACGGCCACCCGGTCCAGGGCCTGATCCGGGGCCAATCCGCCCTCCCCGCCGATCCCGCCCGGACGGTCGGCCTCGGCGGCTGGCGGCCAGGCCGCCAGCAGGAACCGGTTCAGGGAGTCGACCAGGTCATCGAGGTCATCCGCGTCCAACCCGGCCTCGGCCGCGGGGTCAAGCCAGCGGCCGGCCCCTCCGGCCGCCAGGCTCTTCCGGACAGCCTCCCCGAGCGGTCCCGGCGCCAGCCGCAGGTGCCGGGCCACCCCCGGAAGGCTGGGAAACTCCGCGGGGGTGAAGGCCCGACTGCCCTGCAGACGCGCGATCGCCTGCGCCAGGGCTGGATGGGCCAGGGCGGCCCCGTCGAAGAACCAGCTCAGCAATCCGTGCACCTGGCCGGTCTCGGGATCGGTGAGGATCACCACCCGCTGATAGAGCGGGTAGCCCTCGTAGGAATACGGATGGATGACCCGCACATTCGACTTCACCAGGAAATGGGTGACCTGATCGAGGGAGTTGCCGGCGATCAAGGCCCGGTCGGAGGAAAACAGGGGGGGAACCGGCTGGCCCTTCTCACTCAGCACCTGGCCCAGGGCCTGCCGCAGAAAGGTCTGGAAGGTCCTTCCCTCGTGGAAGCAGGGAAACTGTCCCTCCCGCCTCACTTCCTGGCCGCGGCAGGTCAGGAGGATCGCATCAAAAGCCCCGCCCACCCCCCGCAGGTCCGCCAGGGCGCCCCGCAGGACCTCGCTCGAGGCCGAAGCCGCCACCAGCGCCTGCAGAGCCCGCTCCTGGCGGGCGCACCAGTCCTGGCGGGCGTCCAGATGCCGGCCAAACGACTCCTCCATGCCGGAAAACAGGCTCTGCATGCGCTGTTCCCAGCGGATCCGCTCCCGCCGCCCGGCATCCCCGATGCGGTCGAATCCCAGCCAGGTGACGAGCACCAGGGGCATCACCGCCAGACCGAGAAAGATTCCCGCCACGCGGCCTTTCAAGCCAAGGCCGAGCGGCAGGCCGCGCCACCAGACCCGGTGGGCCCCCGCCAGCACCAGGACCGCCGCGGCCAACCCCACCACCCCGGGCCAGGACCAGGTCGCCCGGCCAAGGCCTCCTCGCGGCGGCCGGGGCATGCCCAGAACCACCCACCGGCCATTCTCCCCGGGGATGTACCGCGCCGCCCAGACCACCCCGCCGGCGACCACCCGGGAACAACCCCGAACGAGGCGGCGCCTGGCGGCCGGCGGCGGCAGACGACCACGGACGAGCGTTTCCGGGACGAACCCGGGGTGGGCCTCCCGCACGATGGCGGCATGCCGCACGTCGGGGGGAAGCCGCCGCAGGGCCCACGCCCCCACCAGCGGGGCCGGGATCCGTTCCTCTTCCACCAGCATCCAGAGGCCCCCCCGGCCCCCCGCCGGCCCGCTTCCCCCGGCGCCGCCGATCGGCTGGGCCCAGGACACCACCCGCGTCCCGCGGCGCAGGACCAGGCGCGGGCCG
>CAZKPI010000174.1:0-8576 GCA_964554555.1 uncultured bacterium | reverse complement strand
GCTCGTCCCCGGCCTGGGCAAGAAGGCCTTCCTGTCGAACATGGAAATGAGCGCCCGGATGCTTCGCTTCTCGTTCACGCTGACGCGCTGACCTGACGCACTGACCTGCCGCGTTGAAACCGTTCCCCCGACCGAAAAGGGTTTCGTCGTAGCGGGCAAGACCCACGAGGAGTGCGAGATCGTAGGGCGGGGAAGGCGCGACCTGAACCTCCGTCACATCTTGACACCCGGCCGCCGGTTCAGGGTTCTGCCAAAAGTCTTCCTGCCAGGCGATCGGGGCTGACCCCTCGGTCTCCCGGCGTATCCCTTCCCTCCACCCCGGAACCCACCCCCTCACGAAGTGAAGGCGTCCCGCCAAAGGTGTTCGAGGAAGGTCTGCCAGGGCAGGCAGCGGATCCCATCCTGCACCTGCTCGACCGGGTCCATGGAGACGCAGAGCAGATGCCGGAACACCTTCTCCTCGCCAAGGGCCTTGAGCCCGGCGAGGTCACGCCGGCTGACCCGGGTTGTCGCCTTGACCTCGACGGCGAAGTCTTCGCCGACCAGGAAATCCACTTCCTGGCCGTTCACCGAACGCCAGAACCGAAGGGGCTTTCGCAACCTCCGATAGGCGATCCAGGCCCGCAGTTCGAGGGCGACCCAGTGCTCGAAACTGCGACCGAACAGATCGGAATTCCGCTCGATATGCTCCGTCCCCGCCAGAGCGTGGGTCACCCCCACATCGAAAAAGTAGAATTTCCCGGTCTGGATCGCCTTCCTTTTCTCAGAACCGGTCCAAGGTTCCAGGGTAAATCCGAGGAGCGTGTCGCCCAGGATGGAAAAGTATTCCCTGACAGTGGAAGCGGGGAGGGCGGCATCCGAAGCCAGACTCGCGAAGTTGATCAGTCGGGCGTTCGAAAGTGCGGCCATTCGCAAAAACCGGGCGAACGGCGGCATCTTCCGGATCATTCCTTCCGCGAGGATTTCCTCGCGGAGGTAGGTCTGCGTGTAGGCGGCGAGTTCCTCCTCAGGATCCTCACTGAGATAGACCTGCGGAAGGGTGCCGAATCGCAGGGCCCGTTCCAACTCGAACCCGGGGATCTCCCGGGCGACCAGGGGAAACAGGTGGGCTTCCCAGGCCCGGCCCGCCAGGAGATTCGTTCCGCCAGAGCGCAGTTTGCGCGCACTGCTCCCGGTCATCAGGAATCGGGACCCCGGCCGCCGTTCGATCATTCTGTGGATCTGGTCCAGCAGGGCCGGCAGTTTCTGGATCTCGTCGATGACGACCACCTCTCCCTGGCGCCGGCGCGCCTGCACCATGCGCTCGAGCTCACCTGGATCAGCCGCCAGACGAAGGAACATGGAACCATCGAGAAGATCGATGTACAGACAGTCGTCCGGCAACTGCTGGCGGATCAGCGTGCTCTTCCCGGTGGAACGGGCCCCGAACAGGAAGAACGACTTCTTCGCGAGAAGCTGGCGGAGATCCAGGATGCGATCGAGAGTCATTCCTGCCTCCACGGTGCGGTTAATGAAAATAGCATTTTTTCAGCATTTCTGATGCTGTTTATCGGATATTATCACAGGAGTTTTCCCGGGACCAGCATTTTTCGGCACAACCCCCAAAGCGGCCGGCCATTTTCCCCTCTGGCCCCGGGCGAGGCCACCGATCTCCGGTGCCGCCCGAAGTCTTGCGGCCGGTCGGTCGGGAGTTCCCCCTCGGGCCTGAACCACGGTGGCCGAAATGCCCCAGATCGATGGGGCGGCGCCTTCTTCTTCGAATGGTGCGGCATGGACGTCCACGTCAGGGCGACGATCCGGAATCCTTTGTCCACCTTGCGAGGCGGGCGTCGGCAGGCTTTTGTTGGGTTGGAATATCGCCGCGGCATTATTCCAATTCGATGGAAACTTGCCGAGGCAGGGAGGGGCTCCATGGCAACGGTTTCCCGCTATCTGACGAGTGCCATCCGCCAGGATGCCCTGGCCCTGGGGGGTAGTGTTGCCACATGTACGATGGAATCGTACATGTGGCACACGCACCGTCGCGAGCCCCCGGTGTTCTTCTGGCGAGATCAGACGGGTCATGAGGTCGACCTGTTGATCGACGATGCCGAGGGGCTTTTCCCCGTGGAGATCAAGTCGGGCGCGACCGTCGCGGCCGCCATGTTCGAGGGACTCCGCTGGTGGAACACTCTGACCGGCACCCCCTTCAGCCACAGCACCCTCGTCCACGGCGGGGCTGACCGCTACGAGCGCTCCGGCATCCGGGTGCGGCCGTGGTTTTCCGTGTGACCGCCGGTCATACGGTTTTCCGGTTAGGCAGGCCACCCATCCTCTCGGTAACCTGGGGCGGAACGCCGCCTTCCCCCCTTGCATGGTGGGCGGCGGCAGGTTGTCAGAGCCGACCCGACTGGACGCCCCAGACACACGCGGGCCGAACAAAAGAAGCTCTGCCGCAGGGCCGGGAAAAATCGCCCCACCAAGTCCTTTTTTCCATCCCCATTTTTCCCACCGACGCCAAAACGCTGGAGCATGCGAACCCGACCAGCCGGAGATCATCGCGCTGATCGGTTCCCGCCCCAGTTCCTGCCCCAGTTCCTGCTCCAGGCGGAAGGCCTCTGGGGCCATCGGGGGAGGATGCCATGACAGAGGGTCGATTGGCGGTCAGGCCGCCAGGGTAGCGAGCCAATCACTCGCCAGGGAAATAAGGGGAGCGCTCATTGCGACAATATCGCAATGCTTTGCATACAAGTCAGGACTTTTACTCATTCTTCTGCGGGAAAGTCCGATGCAGGCCACAACGTTCAACCGTTCTCCCGTTCCGCCGTCAGGGGCTGGTCGCCCATGCCATCCCGATTGGCTCCCTTCCCAACCCGGGACAGACCACCGACCGATCACGGTGAGGGTCGGCAGTGTCCGATCGCGCACCCACGGTCGGGCGAAAACCCTTGGGCGGCTTCTTGACTTGCCCCGACAAACCCGGTATATTCGCCGGCACGTTCACCAACGGGCCGCCCGTTTCAGGGATGGCAACACGCACCAAAGTGCAAAGGAGACTCGTTTCATGTTGAGGAAATTCTTCGTCCTGGCTCTGGTGGCCCTGGTCCCGCTGATGATCGGCTGTGGCAGTGACGACGGCGATTCCGACGTGGCCCCGGTCACCAACACCGCCACCACCCTCACCCCATCAGTGACCCTGCCCGCCAGTCTGGTCGGCGCCAGCACCCGCGGCCTGGTCAACCCCGCCGATGTCGTCCTGACCATCGGGTCCACCCCCCTGTATCCCACGAACTGGACCACCGACACCACGGTCACCCCGAACACCGTGACCCTGACCTTCCAGACCTACACCGTGGCGAGCACCACTTTCTCCTCCAGCACCTCCGGGAATTTGACCGGCAGTCTGGATCTTGGAGACAACCAGAAGATCTCCCTCACCATCCCGGTCTCCAATGTCGTCAGCACCGCCGGCCTCACCGCCGCCAACACCGCCGCCATCACCATCACCACCAACGCCACGACCGGCGCCATCACGGTCACCGTTTCCACCACCCCGGCGTACGGCTCGGCCGTTTCCGGCAGTGGTGACGCCACCAACGCCAGCACCACGGTCATCGCTTCCAAGACCTTCTACGTCGCCTCGGTGAAGTACGGGACCACCACCCTCACCTCGGCCTCCGACACCGCCATCACCGTCGCCACCCTCACCCCCTCGTTCGTGGTGACCCTGAGCGAAGACTTCGCCGCCACCGACACCTATTCCTTCACCACCAAGAACCTGACCGACAACGTGACCCTGACCTGGACCAACACCAACAACGGCGGCCTGATCATTTCCACCGGTACCAAGACCATCACCTTCGGGGTCGCCTCCCAGACCAGCCCCAAACTGGAAAACGGCAAACTCTACAGCGTGACCTTCACCACCACCCTCCAAAACGCCGCCAAAACCCAGTCCATCAGCAACATCACCCGGTTCTTCAAGGTCAGCCTGTAATCGACTTCCTGCCAACCTCCCGGGACTCTCGTCCCGGGAGGTTTTTTCTCCGCCCTTTTCCCTCCGGCCATCGCGTTATCCTGCCCTTGCACTTCTCCTGGTAACGCCCCCGCGTCCTGGTTGGCCCGGGCCCCTTCCCGAAAACGCCAGAGGTTGCGGCCTCTGGCGCGGTTCGAGAAGATGTGGTAATGATACGGATATTCCCGATGTGGCTGGAGTTTGCGCATGCGCAGGTCGATCGTTGCCCTGATGGCTCTGATGGTGGGTTTCGCATGGCAGGGGCCTTTGCGGGCCGAGAAATGGGAGGCCATCGGGCCTCTGCATTCGCAGATCGGACAGATGGTGTTTCGCGGGCAGGAGTGGCGGCAGTTGTACGTGCCAGAGTCGTTCGAGGGGCGCACGGCCAAGGAATGGAGGAAGTTCTTCGGGATCGAACTGTTCGAAGGGTTCCGGTTCGAGCGGCAGGAAAGCGATGTGCAGTTGAGGGGGAGATCGAGCATCTTTGACTTTGAGGTACAGCGCGACCGGTTCGACTACCAGATCCATACGTCGCGGGCCATGCGGCCCGGGGTCAACGCCTGCATGGACTGCCACGGCGGCCGCCTGCCGCGCACGACCGTCATCATCGGCACCGAGATGGCCCGCCTCGAACCCAAGCCGGTCAAGAAGGGCGATATCGTCTTCACCATCAACGAGGGCAGTTTCGACATCGCCCGCGCCGAAGTGAACCACTGGATGACCAACCGCCTGATGATTCGCGGCGAAGCCAAGCGCGGGGTCTACCGGCAGGGCAACCTCGACAACGAAGTGGCCGCGCTGAGCCTCGGCCTGGCCGGCATGGTCGGCCACCGCCTGAACTGGGAAGGCCGGGCCATGGTGTCGAAGATGGCCACCTACGCCGCCCGCAAGACCATCCTCGGCGACCTCTCCTACCGGTTTGGCAAGCGCCTGCGGGTCAGGGTCGGCGGCGGCGCCTTCCTCGACGGCTACACCCAGTTCGGCCCCGAGATGTCCGACATGGGCGCCATGACCGCCCAGCTGGCCAAGGAAGACCCCAACCTGATGCCGACCCTGTTCCAGAAGCTCAAGAACGAGGCCTTCGGCTACCTCCACACCTCGATCCAATACGAATACCCGTTCTGACAAGCGGCTGGAACCACGGCCCGACGATCAGATTCAGCGGCAGGAACGAGGAAACCTGCCGCGGATAGACGCGGATGTTCGCGGATCAGGGACAAGGGAAGAACCCCAGGCAGGGACCTGAGAGGAAATCTCGGTTCTCCCTGACCTCTTGGGCTCCGGCCTCCGCCAACCGGATCGGGCGGTCATGAAAAAACGGATGCCGAGGTTCCCCGGTCAAAGTTCGCCGCGGCGGGCGGCGTTGACCAGCAAGTGGGCCTGGCGGGTCGGTTCGGGCAGGCGGTAGCCCCGACAGCAGGCCAGCACCAGGCCGATCGCCGCTTCGAGACCGATGAGGTGGCCCGACGACACGAACAACGGCTTGCACCCCGTCTTGGTGCGCAACGCGGCCCCGACCGTTCGGCCCGCGAAGGTCAGCGGGGCCCAACCGCCGGGCGCGGCCGGCGGTTCGTCCGCCTCACCGCAGAGCCGGCTCTTGGCGCAACCGACGCTCGGCAGGCCGAGCCACAGCCCGAGGTGGCTGGCCAGGCCCAGGCCCCGGGGGTGCGCGATGCCCTGCCCATCGAACAGCACCGCGTCGGGGCGGTGCCGCAGTTCCCCGAACACCTGCAACACCAGCGGCCCCTCGCGGAAGGTCAAAAAGCCTGGCACGTAGGGGAACGGCGTCCGCCCCGACCGCGCCACCCGCTCCACGACCTCGCCGGTCTCCACGTCCCAGACCACGATGCCCGCCCACATGACGGGCGAGAACCGCGTGTACGACCCATCCACGCCGGCGACCAGGCGGGGCCGGGGCGCGCCGGACAACACCAGCCGCCTAGCCAGCCGGCACTGCAGAACGGCCGCCTCGGCGGGGGTCAGGTTCCAGTCGTGCAGGGAACGCATTCCCCTTTCATAGTCCGACCCGTCACCAGCGGTCAACCGCCCCTCGACAACACTCCGCACCAGAGACCTTGGACATCCAGGGAATTTCACGTATACTATACGTATAGCATGCTAGGAGGGCTCGGATGCAGAAGAAACTCACCATTACCATCCACGAAGACGTGTATGAAGGCCTCCACCGAACCATTGGCCGGGGGAAGATCAGCCAATTCATCGAATCCTTGCTGAGGCCTCATGTCCTCGATGCCAATCTCGACCGCGAGTATGCCAGAATGGCCAAGGACAAAGTGCGGGAAACCAAAGCCCTCGAGTGGTCAGATAGCCTGATCGGAGACCATTCTGATGATTCGCGGTGAAGTCTGGGCCGTCAATTTCGATCCGTCGATCGGGGGTGAGATCAAGAAACGCCGCCCTGCCGTGATCATCAGCAATGATGCTTCCAACAAACATCTCAACCGGGTCCAGGTCGTTCCGATCACCAGCAATGTTGATCATTTGTATCCGAGCGAAGCCTACATTCTGCTGAACGGGCAGCAGAGGAAGGCGATGGCCGACCAGATTGCCACGGTCAGCAAAGAGCGACTGACTTCCAGGATGGGGATCGTCGACCAAAATGACCTGCGGAAGATCGAGCGGGCCATCAAGGTCCAATTGGGCCTGTCGTAGATTCGACCTCGAGGAATGGTTCCCAAACGGGCACCGTGCCGCCAGGGAGAAGGGCCGGCAGCCGGCCGGTCGGGCCTGGGATCTTGATCGAGGTTGAATTCCCGGCCGGGGCCACGTATCATGGAGCGCATCCGAACGCCATTCCGGAGGTTTTCCATGAACCCCAGGTCTCTGATCGCCGCCATTCTGCTGGTTTCCGCCATCGCCCTCACCGGGTGCGGAGGCGGCGGGGGAGGAGGCGGTTCGCCCTCCCCGACCGGCGCCACCACCTCCCCGGTCACCCTCAACGGCACCGTCACCGCGCCCGAGGTGAACGACGGGCTCCTGGGCTCGACCCGCGGGGCGGCCGCCGGCGCGATCGATTTTTCCAAGCTGACCATCCAGGCCGAGGGCTACGGTTCCGAGAAGGCCCTGTCGGGCATCGGGGCCGCCACCTTCTCCCTCACCATCGACACCCTGACCGGCACGACCACCCGCCTGCTGGTCAGGAACAAGGCCGGCACCCTTCTGCTGGCCAGGCGGCTCGAAGGGCTGACCCAGGGCGTCACCAAGGACGGCCTCACCGTGGACGCCACCTCCACCGCCATCGTCGCCCTGATGGGGGCCGACCCCAGGTTCACCGCGGCCGATGTGGAATACCAAGCCGCTTTGCCTGCCTTCCAGGCCTTCCTGGCCTCGATCACCGCCTTTCTGAAAAACGCCGCCAGCGGCTCTCCGCTCGACGATACCGGTCTCAAGGCCCAGGCGACGGCCGCCGGCACCCAACTGCGCCCCGGACAGGCCGAAATCACCGCCACCTACGAGAACCTGCGCCAGGCCCTCGAAGATACCACCCTCAACGACGAGACCCGCCTGCAGACGTTCATGGGGGCCATCTCCCCCGATTTCCTCGACATGGCGGGGACGCCCAGCTATGCCGACCTCGAGGCGGTCACCCGCAGTCGGTTCGACCGCTACACCATCAACGCCTACTCGTTCACCGCCACCGCCTTCACCTGGCAGGCGACCGACACGATCAAGGTCACCACCGAGATGAAGATCACGGTGACCCTCAAACCCGGCAAGACGGGCAGTTTCACCAGCGCCACCGTGCCCAAGACCTCCGACGTGATCTGGAAGTGGTCGGCCACCGCCGCCAAGTGGCTGATCCAGCAAGGCCTGCCCTACAAAACCGACGACCTCAACATCTGATCCCGTCCTCGCGCGCCCTCCCCGGCCGACCGCGGCCGGGGAGGCTTTCGTCAAGGAGCACCCCCACGCCCGGTTCCGGGATTCGCCCGCCACCCCTCCGCCGGCGGCGTGGTTTGGCCAAGCCGGCCACGGTCGGAACCTGGAAGGCGGATCGGCGCCCAGGCTCCGCTTCCTGGGCCGGCCGGCGGTGACGTTGCCCGACCAGCGGGGGCCGGACTGACCCGCCAGCGGCCAGGCCCGGCCAGCGGCCTGGGCGGCCGGTATGGCTCCCAGGGCAAACGCAAACCTTGGAACCGTGGTCAGAGCGGGGAGGAGCTCCGCTCCTCCCGACCGCCACGCCAGGGGCCATCGGCCCCTGGACCCGGTGATCCGCCTGCTGAACGCTTCGCGTTCGGCAGGCCGCCCGTCCGCTTCCCAGCCCCCCCCGGCCGGGCGTCTCTTCTGCCAATGCCGGCTTCAGGTTGGCGTTTGCCCGAATCAGCTCCCCGCCAGGCATCGATCTCTGATTCCCCGTGGTAAGATGGATGGAACCTCCATGCGACACGGACTGACGGGCCATCCCCTTCCCCAGCCGGAGACCATGGGCCGCGCCGGGCGGGGAAACGCGACCCCGCCCCAGGGAATCGCGAGACCGGGCCGTCTGCTCTTTCCTCTCGTCCTGGCCTGGCTCGTCCTGCCGGCCCGGCCGGCCGCCGCCGTCCTCCCGGCAGTGATCGGG
>CAZKPI010000173.1:0-8577 GCA_964554555.1 uncultured bacterium | reverse complement strand
CGAGAACGCTTCCGACACCAGACAACCGGAGGAAGGAACATGGAGAGAAAAGGCTTTACCCTGATCGAACTGATGATCGTCGTCCTGGTCATCGGCATCCTGGCCGCCGTCGGCATTCCGAAGTATCAGAGCTTCGTGCTCGAATCGCGGGCCCGCTCGTGCATGTCCCAGCTGAAGTCGATCGACCAGGCCGTGGCGGTCTGGGAGACCAAGCACGTGGCCATCGGGTTCTTCGATATCGCGCAGATCCAGATCAATCCCACCAACGGCCTCGTGCAGACCACCTGGTACCAGCGCTGGCTGCCGGCCGCCAATGCCTTCGATGCCCCCCAGGTCGATCCGGCCGACGTGCTTCCCCGCCCGCCCGGCGGCGGCATGACCGGCGACGAGATCCTGCAGATCACCAAGGATCCGCGCGTCATGGCCTGTCCCGAACTGGTCAACAAGTGGGGCGGCAACCAGCTCATCGACGGCACCCAGTGGTACAACCGCTACCGGTTCATCAAGGTGGCCCCTGCCACCCTGCCGATCGCCGACAACACCTTCAACGACGAGGTTCCCGATCGCATCGGCCGGGCCTGTACCTGCTACGCGTTCGGCTACAACTTCAACGACAACCCCCCCCAAAACCAGGGCTTCGGTCCCGTCGGCCCCGCCGGCAACCAGTATTACCCCGGGTTCGGCGATCCCAACCACCAGCGCGAGTTCCTGCATCTGCAGTGGAACGCCCGCTGATCCTGGTCTTTTCGGCTTCCTAGCCTGACCGTCACACCCGGAGAGGGCGGCCACGCCCCCTCCGGGTGTGGTGTTCCCGGGGGAAGCGCAGGTTCCTTCTGCTGAGATCACTGGAAACGGCATGACATCCTTCGTGCGGGCGGTCGGCTGGATCGGCTGGTACGGCTTCCTCGAGGCGGTGCGCCATCGACTCCTGCTGGGAACGATGTGCCTGGTTCTGCCGCTGATGGTCTCGACCTGGCTTCTCGACGTCTACCAGGTGGGCCTGCAGGTCAAGGTGGTGAAGGACCTCGGGCTCAACCTGATGTCGGGGTTCGGACTGCTGATCGTGCTGTTCGTCTCGCTCGACCAGATCATTCCCGACATCGAGCGGCGGTCGATCTCGTTCATCCTGATCCGGGTCGGCAACAGGCAGGCCTACGTGGCGGGGCGGTTTTTGGGCGTGGCGCTGACCCTGGCTTTCTTCCACGGGGTGATGGCCGGTTTCCTGACGGCGATGCTGCGCTGGCACGACCAGGCCTGGTTCTGGGAGGTGCCGCTCGGGGCGTTTGTCGTCTGGCTGAAGCAGTGCGTGCTGGTGGCGGTGGTGCTGTTTTTGACCACGTTCGCCACCAAGATCGTGGTGATCAGCCTCAGCGTGCTGACCTACGTGCTCGGGCACATCCTCGACATTTTCCGCATGCTGATCGACCGCAAGGGCAGTCCGGTGCTGGTCTGGCTGGGCGAGGCCGCGATGGCGGTGGTACCCGACTTCTCGCTGTTTGAACTGAAGGTGGCGGTCATCCACGAGTTTCCCATCCAGGCGTCGGCCGTCGGTTTCCTGGCCTTGTACAGCCTGTGCGCCGCGCTGTTCTTCCTGGCCGCGGGCGGCACGATCCTGGCCCGGCGCGACCTGTGAGCGGGAACGGCACGGCCGGGCAAGCCCCCGGGGCCAGGGCGCCGACCGGCCCGACGCCGGAAGGGCCCCCTGGGTGCCGTTGGTCGAAGGGTCAGGACGGCGTGCGGCCCGAGGCCGGCGAGCGGCCAGCCCGGGTGCGGGCGGGCTTCGTCCTGGCCCTGCTGTTGGCGCTGGCGTTCACCGTGCAGTGGACAGCGCGGGCGCGGTTCTGGCGGTTCACCCTGGCCGACGAGCCGCCCGGGTCGCTGGGGCAGATCGTCCTCGATGCGGTGCCGCGGCAGGTGCGGCGGCTGGGCGCCGATTTCCTGTGGCTGAGGGCCGACGAATACATGCATTTCGGGCCGTCGCGCCGCTACCGGGGGGCTTTTCTGGCCGGGAGTTTCGCGGCCAACACCGAGATCCTGCCCCTGCTCGAGCTGGCCATCCGGCTCGACCCGTCGCATTTCGAGGCGTACGGCATCCTGGCCGAGAACCTCGCGTTGTATCTCGACCGGTTCGTGCCGGCGGTCAGAACCCTGCAGGAGGGCATCCTCGCCAACCGCAACCACCCTGGCGTTCACGAACTCTACGGCTCGATCGCCTACTGCTACGGGTTCGTGAAAAGCTATGACGTGACGAAGGAGAACGACCGGCGGGTCGCCCTGCGGTATCTCGATGCCGCCCTCGCCGCCGCGGCCAGGGCTGGAGTGGCCTCCGAGACTCCCGGCCAGACCCTCAACCCCGTGAACTACCAGGTCATGCGGGCCCGGTTCCTCGTGGAACAAGGACGCCGGGACGAAGCGCTGGCGGCCTGGCTGGCGGCCGGTCAGCCGCTGGGGCCCGCCGGCGGTCTTTTGGGCGACTACCTGGGCCGGGTCGCGGCCGGCGAGCCGGTCCCCGCCCTGCCCGAGGACCTGCGATCCGACCCGGACGCCGGGGGGGCCGGGGGTTCTGCGGGCGGATCACCGGGCGGCCTGGGTGAGCGGCGGGCGGGAGATGACGGGCGCCATCACGGGGCCGGGTTCCCCGACGGGCCTTCGGTGACGGGCGGCCGGCCCGGCGATCACGATCATGCTCCGGGCGGGGTCTGCACCCACGAGGAGGGGGCCTGCCCGCATCAGCAGAAGCCCCCGCCGCTTCTCGACCGGGCGAAGGTCTGGCGGGAGGCCTACGTGCAGATGGCCCTGCTCGGCCTGGCCGGCCTGGCGTTGATGGTCTTCACCCGCCGCTGACCGACCGACTGGAGGGAATCGTCGGAAAGGAGCCTGATCAGGACCGTCTTGCCGGTCCCCCGCGGTCCGAAGAGGAAACAGCTTTTTCGCTTCTTGAGTTTTCCGAGGTCGAACTGGCTCTGGCGATCATTTCTGCCCCTCAACTGCAAAAAAAGAAGGAAAATTTGCAGGAGCGGTGCAACATTTTCTATTGCTCCTCAATTCGGCACAAACTCGAGAATATTCAAAAGGGCCAAAAGAGACTCTTCGATCTGAGCCTTCGTTGCTTTGCCCAATTTCTTAATGAATCGTTTCTCATCAAGACTCTTGATTTGAAGACAATCTACTGCGGAGTCCTTTTGCAACCCATTTTCGGAATTAGGCCGAATTAAAACATGCCAAGAATTGTCTTGAAAATCTTCTTTCCAAGCGGTTATTGGGGCAGCAATTCGCAAGGGCAAGGCCCCAAGAGCATCGGAGCTTAGAATCAAGCCAGGTCTTGTCTTTTTCATCTCTGTCCCAATGGTTGGGGCAAAGTTGATCAGCCAAATCTCGCCTCTTCGAAGTGTCTTACTTGTCATATTCAAAGAAGTCCGATTCACCACCGGCAATTTGATTCTCTGAAGAATAATGAGACTGGATCTGAATGGCCTGGGCTTCAAGGAGTTCGCGGCGCCTATTCAAGGGCAAATTCAAAATGTCTTTTCGGGAGAGAGTCTTCCCTTTTCGGACGCGCCCCAACCAATCTCGAATGATCTCCTCAATTTGCTTGTTTATCGATTTTCCCTCTCGATTGGCAAGAACTCTGATTTGGTCAAGAAGCTCGGCGGGAAGGTAGAGCCCATGCCTGACATTTGTGGTGGTCATGTCACACCTCCACTAGGAATGATGCCAAAAATAGCGTATATACGCAACTTGAATGGCTTTTTTTCCTTCCTGCAATAGACCTTGTTCCAGGGGGGTGTCGACAGAGGGGAGGTGAAAACAGGCCGGGTCAAAGGGTCAGGGCTGCATGTTGCATGCCCGGGCGCAATCCGGAAAACTGGACGCCAGAGATGGTGGAACGGGCCCCGGTGAGCGGGGCCCGTGGCGGGTGTGGGTGTGGGGAAAAGGTCAGTAGTTGGGCAGGTTGAAGTTCTGCAGGAAGGTGGTGGTGTTGGCGGTGACGTCGACGAGGGCCCAGGAGTGTTTGCGCTGGGCGCTGGCGAGGTTCTCCTGATACCAGGTGGCCGGCGGGACGTTGGTGTCGGCGGCGTCCTGGACGGCGATGGTGGAGATGATGGCGTTGCTGGTGGTGCCGATGAAGACGAGGTACTTGGTCGTAGAGGTGGTGGGTTGCAGATGTTCCAGCCGGAAGGTGCCGGAGCTGATTTCGTTGCCTGAAGAGTCGCGGCCGGTGAGGGTGGAGAGGACCGGCTGGGGATTGTTGTAGCCGTCCAGTTCCCATTTCGAGACCTCCTGCGTCTCGTAGGTGGCGGACGCCGAGGTGGTTTCGGGGGCGGTCATGACCCGGATCTTCTTGGCCACCAGCCGGTAGACATACAGCCGGACCGCCAGGTTGCTCACCCCCATAAGAGTCGTTTCGTCGATGAACCGGCCCGAGATCGCCCCCAGATTGGTTTGGGAACTCTGGAGGAGGGAGTAGGAGAACGTGGCCGGGTTCATCGTGGTGTCGTTGGCGAGGGGGGCGCCAACGGTCGTGGTCGCCACGATGGAGAAGGTAACCGTCTGGGATGACCACCCCAGCTTGCTGAAGGTCATCTCGTAGTTGCCGGGCAGAAGGTTGGTGAACGAGAACTGGCCCTTCAGGTCGGTCAGAACCGAGCCGACGCCTTTCAAGGTGCAGGTGACGTACTCGAGAGGGGCGCCCGTGTAAGCGTCAAAGATGGTTCCCGAAGCCACCTCGTGGTATGGTTGGCTGCCGCCCACGACCGGGATCTTCGCCGAGAGGTAGAGGACCGGGGAACTGGGGCTGACGGTGCCCGAGGAGAGGATCTGGACCACGTAGGTGGCGGGCTCATATTTGGCGGTCTCGTTGGCTCCCACGCGGCCGGCGCACAGTTCGTACATGCCCGGGCCGAGGTCTTCGAGGATGAACTGGCCGTTGACCGTGGTCACCGTCGAGGAGAGGAACACCTTGTTCTTGGTGACGTCGACGTTGATGTTGGGCAGGTTTTCCTGGGTGGTATTGAGTTTGACGGAGCCGGTCATGGTGACCTTGGCGCCGAGTTTGATATCGAGGATCTGCTCGACGTTGGCGGCGATGGTGACGGCGCGCTGGTCCGTGGCGTAGCCGGCCTTGGTGACCGTCATGGTGTAGTTGCCGGCGGGAAGGGACAGGGAGTAGGCCCCGTCGGTGCCGGTGGTGAACTCGGCGCTCGAGCCGCCGGCGGTCGTGGAGATCAGGCGGACCAGGGCGCCGCTTTTGGCCTGGTCGGTCTGATCGGTGATGAGGCCGCGGATCTTGCCCAGGGAGATGGTGCCGGTCGTGGAGGTGAGGGGGATGCTGTTGGTGGTGACCCGGGCGGCTTCGATCGAAACCGACTGGCTGGTCGAGAGGTACCCCGTCTTGGTCACCCGCAGTTCGTAGATGCCTGGGCTGACGGAGATGAAGTAACTGCCGTCGGTTCCCGTGGTGGTGCTGGTGACGGGCAGGCCGTTGGCATACAGGGTGACGGTGGCCCCGTTGACCGGCAGGGAGTTGGCGTCGCTGATGATGCCGCCGATGGCGCCGATGGTGCTGGGCATGGCGGCGGTGGGGAGGCCCTCGAAACTGCCGCCGGCGATGCCGCTGGAGCCACTGCCACAGCCGATGAGAAGGCCGAGGATGAGGAGGGCGGACCCGGCGAGGATCAGCGTCTGCTTGGTCATGGCTGGAAACCCCCTTGCGGTGGGAGCCGGCGGGCCGGCTCGATCGTCAACGCGGCCAGCGGAACGTGGTAGCCGGATGGCAGGGCAGGACCGACGGAACGGCCGAAGCCGCGGGAAGGCAGGCGGTACATGAGGTCAGCTTCCCGACTGGTTGGTCAGGACGGTGGTCGAGAGGGTGACGTTGAAGGTGACGGAGAGATCGTGGTCGTTGAGGTCACGGCCGCCCAAGGTCACCTGAGCCACGACCGGGGAGATGTCATCGGAGTAGGACGGGGTGCCGTTGGTCAGGTAGGCGTAGAGATTGGCGGTGAACACCTCCAGGGTGCAGTACCCGGTGGCCTGGGAGGTGATGGTCTGGGTGGCTCCCGATCCCGTCCCGGTTCCCGTGGACTGGCCGCGGACGGACCCGCCGCTTCCCGTTCCCGCGGCCTTGCCCCGAAGGGAAGCCCCGGCCCCGGTTCCGGTGCCTGTTCCGGTGCCGGTTCCGGTGCCGCCGAGGGAGGCGGCTTGCAGGAAGACGCTCATCGCCCCCGCGTGGTCGAACCGGCCATTGGCCAGCGACTGGCCGTTGGCGGCGACATAGCGGACCTGGTAGTTCTCGATGAAGGCCGAGACCCCGTTGGAGATGCGCAGGTAGACGGCCAGCTGCGGAACCGTCACCGAGGCGCTGGCGGACGAGCTGCCCGAGCTGGATGACTCCTCGACGGGTTGCAGGTTGGCGGGGGAGAGGCCGACCACGTGGAGGTCGGAGGTCGGCGAGAAGACCTGGCCGGGCGAGTTCTGGCAGCCGAGGATCGAGCTGAAGACGAGGACGGCCACCATCAGGGCGGGGAGGCGTCGGAGCTGCATGGGGATCACCTCACAGGTTGGTGGAGGAGGGAGCGAAAGAGGTGAGGCCTTTTTTCCTCTCCCCTACCACGATGTTGGGAGTGATGAAGACGACAAGTTCTGATCGCTTGGAGGTTTTCGAATTTTGGGTGAAGACCTTCTTCAAAAGGGGGATCTTTCCCAGGACGGGGACGGAGTTCTGGTCGGTCGACCGGTTCTCGGTGATCAATCCGCCCAGGATGAGGGTCTCTCCCGACCTCAGGAGCACATTGGTGTTGGCGGACCGTTCCTCAGTCCATGGGACGCCGTTGACCATAGATACCAAGGAAGTGATGGTGGGCTTGACGTGCATTCGAATGGTGCCGTCATCGTCGATGCTCGGGGTTACCTCCAGGGTGATGGGAAGAACCTTGAAAACGGGTTCCTGGATGGTGGTGGTGGTGACGTTGCTCTGCGTCTGCTGGGGTTTGAAATACGGGATTTCCTGCTTGATGGTGATGTTGGCCGTCTGGCCGTTCACGGCCACAACCTTCGGATTGGACAGAGACTTGGCCCGCTTGTTCTTGGCGAACCCCTTGAGCAGAAGGGAAAAGTGTTCGTTGCTCAGCGTTCCGAACCGGAGACTGGAGAAACTGTCAGCCGCTGCCGGCTGGGGGAAGGCTTGGGAAAAGCTCCACAACGGGTCCTGCCGGACCAGCTGGGTCATGAGGGCTTGCCAGTCGATGCCCGTGGCATTTGAATCGTCCAAAACCACGTCAAAGATGTGGGCCTCGATGAGGACCTGCTTTGGTGGAAGGTCCAAACTCTTCAGAAGCTGTTCGATCTTGATGAGGTTTTCGGGGGTTTCGCGGATGACCAGGGTGTTTTCGAGGGGGGTGCCGGCGGTCCCGGCGGCGCCCCCCTGGGGCGCCGCCTGGCCGGACACCATCGTCGCACCCGACGCGAGAAGGAGGACCAACAGCATCGCGGGAACCTGCAGTTTGGACATTCTCTGTGTGCGTTTCATCCCTTGACTCACCTTTCGACTCCGTGTCACTGGCCCGTGCCACCGGCCCCGCCGGCGCCCGCGGGCCCACCCGCGCTGCCGGTGCCGCCCGTCCCGCCGCCGAGATCGATGCGCTTGATGTTCAGCATCTGCTTCTCGGCGTCGAACCGGGGCAGCACCATCTTGATCGCCTTTTCGAGCGTGGTGCGATCGATGTACTTCACCTTGAAAATCCGTTCTTCCATCCGCCGGCTGTCCATCGGCACGTCGAACACCTGAAGCAGTCGGGCGATCTCCTCGAGCGTGGTCCGGGGCGCCGTGATGATCAGCGAGTTGGACCGCTCATCCACCTGCAACCGCGGAGCGGCACCCTGGCCGCCGGCCTGCCCGGCGAACGGCATGCCCGTGCCGGACATCCCGGCGGCACTTGGGAGGCCGGAGTTCCCGGCGGGGCCGGGCAACCCCGACCCACTGCCGGCGGGGAGGCCGTTGGGGGAGGCGCCGCCTTCAGGACCGCGTCCGGCGGCCGGTTCGGCCACGATCTCGGGCTCGGCGGGGCGGGCGGCCGGGGTCGGCGAGAAGCCTCCCAGCGGGACGGTCGCGGCGGCCGGGGCGGCGCTCAGGCTGTCCAGGCTGGCGAGGCTCTGGCGGGCGATCTCCACCAGGTCGGCGGCGGGGACGTGGCGGACGAAGAAGACCCGCGTTTCGGGGGGTTCCTCGCCCCGGCGGTAGATCCAGACGATGCCGTCCCGCAGGTCGTAGGCGTAATCGTTGTTGCGCAGGATGGTGTCGAGAGCGGTCCCCACCGTGATGTCCTGGAAGTTGACGGTGGTGCGGCCGGTGATCGGGTTCCGGCTGACGATGTTCAGGGATGCCTTCTCGGCCAGCACGTTGACGATGGTGGCGATCTCCACGTCCTTGAAGTTGAGGGTGACCTTGATGTCCGACAGGCCGTGCAGTTCGCTGGTGGCCTTGGATTCCGAGACGACCGTCTGCCGGGGCTCCTCCTCGGACCGGATCGGGATCCGGGGCAGGTCAGCGGGCAGGAGGGGTTTGGCATTCAGCCGGTA
>CAZKPI010000172.1:0-8624 GCA_964554555.1 uncultured bacterium | reverse complement strand
TCCGCATCCTTCAGTTCCAGGTCTGCTTCTCGCCCACCCCTTTGCCTTTTCCCCTCCCCTTCCTTCAGCAATCCAGCCGTTGCACACCCTCCTCCCTCGCCTCCCCCATCCGCCATCCCCCTCGAAATCTAACCCGCCTGTTCCCGAACGGCCCGTTCTCTCCTGCCATTTTCCTCCTGACGGCCCTCCTCCCACCACCCTTCCCCAGGGGGCCATCCCTTCTCAACCGTCTTCCCCTGGCGTCGAAAAGGGGCCCGCGAACGGGCCCCTTTCCAAAACACAGGTCGAAACTGCCAGCGGGTCGCCTACACGATGCGCTTGCCCCGCTTCAGATAATGGGTGTGGAGCAGGTGGTGCGACTGGTGGCCGCACGGCCCGTCTTTCAGGAACTCCTTGTACAGATTGATCACATGCGTGTTCTCATGCGACTTGCGCAGTTCCAGCCCGGCGTCCTCGGCATAGATCGCCTTGGCACGCGCCTCGCGGATCTCGGGCGAGGTGGGAATGGGCTGGCCGCCGCCGCCCAGACAGCCGCCGGGACAGGCCATGAACTCGATGAAATGGGCCTCGGCGAACTTGCCGCCCGCCTTGATGTTCTCCATCACCTTCCGGGCGTTCGCCGTGCCGTGAGCCACGGCCACCTTCAGCGTGGCGCCCTTCAGGAAGTCGAAGGTCTTCACGCCCAGCGCCTTCTGCAGTAATTCGGGGACCGCGGCGGTCTGGGAGATCGGAATCTCGTAGTAGCGGACCCCCTCGAAGCCGCGGACCGGGGTGATGTCGAGGTTCTTGAAGACATCCTCGGTCTTGATGCCGGTCACCACTTCGACGGCGGTGCGCAGGGCCGCTTCCATGACGCCGCCGGTGGCCCCAAAGATCAGACCCGCGCCCGAAGCCTCCCCGACCGGATCGTCGAAGTCAGACGGCGGCAGGTTGGGCAGGTCGAGGCCGGTTTCCATGATCATCTGCGCCAGCTCCCGGCTGGTCAGGCCGTAATCGACGTCCTTGAAGCCGCTCGAGGTCATCTCGGGCCGGTTGCACTCGAACTTCTTCGCACTGCACGGCATCAGCGCCACCGTCACGATGTCCTTCGGATCGATCTTGGCCTTCTCCGCATACCAGGTCTTGAGCAGAGCCCCGAACATCTGCTGGGGGCTCTTACAGCTCGACAGATAATCGGTGAACTCGGGATAGAAGTGTTCGCAGAACTTGACCCAGCCGGGGGAGCACGAGGTGAACTGCGGCAGTTTCACCGTCTTGTCCTTGTCGACCAGGGCTTTCTTCAGCCGGATCAGCAGTTCCGTCGCCTCCTCCATGATCGTCAGGTCGGCGGTGAAGTTGGTGTCGAACACCTTGTCGAAGCCGGCCCGGCGCAGAGCCGTGTTCAGCTTCCGCGTCACCGAGGTGCCGGGCGGCAGTCCGAAACACTCGCCGATGGCGGCCCGCGGACTGGGGGCGGTCTGGATGATGACGTGCTTCTTGGGATCGTCGATCGCCGCCCAGATCTCGTCAGAGGGGTCCTTCGCCCGCAGGGCGCCCACCGGACAGCGGTTGATGCACTGGCCGCAGTTGATGCAGACCACGTCGCCCAGCGGCATGTCGTTGAAGGTGGCGATCTCGGTGTGCGGCCCGCGGTTGACCGCTTCGAGCACGCCGACCTCCTGCAGGTCGATGCAGGTGCGCACACAGCGGCGGCACAGGATGCACTTGTTCATGTCCCGCACCACGCTGTAGCTGGACCGGTCCACCTCGTGGTGAGGCTTTTCGTCGTGCCCGAACCGGTAGAAGTCGACGCCGTATTCCTTGGCCAGCGACTGCAGTTCGCAGTTGTTGTTGCGCACACAGCTGTAGCACTCACCATAGTGGTGTTTCAGCATCAGGTCGAGATTGTGCCGGCGCGCCTTGCGCACCTTGGGGGAGTAGGTGGAGATCTTCAGCGGCCCCGTGACCGGATAGGCGCAGGCCGCCTGCAGCGTGCGCTGGCCCTCGATCTCGACCACACAGATACGGCAGACTCCGGCCACGCACAGGTCGTCGTGATGGCACAGGGTGGGGATCTTGATGTTCAGGGTACGGGCGGCGTCCAGGATGGTGGTGCCAAACGGCACTTCCAGCTCGTGATCGTCGATGCTGATCTTGACCTTGGCCCCGAGGTCCTTCTCGTCCCTGATCTCGGGCATCTTGAACCGGCGCTGGCTGAGAGGCGCGCGGTCCGAACCGTTGATACTGTGATTCTTGTCCTTGGCAGGCATTGTCGCTGTCTCCGTTTCTCGCGTCACTCGCCCTGGGGATGGGCCAGGATCTCGTGCTTGAAGTTCTGCAGGATCGAGATGAAGGCGTTCGGGGCCGACTGGCCCAGGCCGCACTTGCTGGCGATCTGCATCGTCTCCCCGAGCGAGACCAGCTCGCGCAGGTACTTCATCGGGCACTTCTTCTGCTCGAGGAGCTTGATGCCTTCGAGCAGGGTTTCAGTGCCATACCGGCAGGGGGTGCACTGGCCGCAGGATTCCTCGGCGAAAAATTCCATGAAATTCTTCGCGACCTGCAGCATGTTGCGCTTGGGTCCGAACACGATGATCGAACCGCCGGTCGCCACGTCTTCATAGGCAATGGTGGAACCGAACTCGTGCCGCGCCACGCACCGGCCAGACGCCCCGCCGACCTGAACCGCCTTGGCATCCTCGCCCCCGACCTCTTTCAGGAGGTTGGCCACGGTGATACCCATCGGAAATTCGTAGACACCAGGCCGCGCACAGTCGCCGGACACGCTGAACAGCTTGGTCCCGGTCGATTTGCTGGTGCCGAACTTCTTGAACCAGGCCGCCCCCTTCTCCACGATGTGGAGGGCGGTGATGAAGGTCTCAACGTTGTTGACCGCCGTCGGACAGCCCAGATACCCCGTGGTGACGGGGAAGGGAGGCCGGTTCCGGGGCTCGCCCCGATGGCCTTCCAGGCTCTCGATCAACGCCGTCTCCTCACCGCACACGTAGGCGCCCGACCCAAGATGGATGTGGATGTCAAACTCGAAACCCTTCTTCCCGGCGCAGTCCTTGCCCAACAGGTGACGCTCGCGCATCGAGGCCAGGGTTTCCTTCAGGCCCCGCACCATGTATTCATACTCGCCGCGCAGATAGACGATCCCTTCGCGGGCCCCGATACAATAGCCCGCCAGGATCATCCCGCCAAAGAGGTGCTCGGCAAACTCGGTCAGCAGAACCCGGTCCTTGAACGTGCCGGGCTCGCCTTCGTCGGCGTTGCACACCACGAACTTGCGCTCGCCCTGCGCCGCGCCAGCCAGGTTCCACTTCGTTCCGGTCGGGAACCCGGCGCCGCCGCGGCCCTTGAGTCCGGAATCGCGGATCTCGCTGATGAGATCGGACCGCTCCCGGCCCAGGGCCCGCTTCAGGGCCTTCTCGACCGCCAGTTCGGAAAACAGGACCAGATCAGTTTTGCGGCGGGTCATTTCTCGCCTCCTTCGTGGGTCACATGGGCGCCAAACTTTTTCACGTAGGTCTCGATGATGTCGGCCACCGATTCCGGGGTCACTTTCGTATAGACCTCGTCGTTCACCAGCATCGCCGGGCCCTGGTCACACATGCCCAGGCAGTTGGTGTATTCGAGGGTGAACATGCCGTCAGGCGTGGTTTCGCCAAACTTGATCCCCAGGTCGTTTTCGAGCTGGACCGCGATCGCCTTTTTGTCGGCCATCTCGCAGGAGATGGTCTGGCAGAGGCGCACGACAAACCTGCCCTTCCGGGTGGTGGAGAGGAAGGAATAGAAACTCACCACGCCGTGAACCTCGGCCGGATGGATCTGGAAGATGTCCGCCACTTCCTGCATGGCTTCAGGTGAAATGTGGTGATAGGCGCGCTGGACGTGCTGCAAGGCCGGCATCAGCCCACTGCGATGGAACTCGTAGCGCTTGGCGATGGCCGTGACTTCGTGCCGGAGTTGGTCTTTTTCAGAAGCTAGCATGACGGTCTCCTCGCTATTTCAGGTATTTCTTGACGGCTTTGAGCAGTTTCTCAGCCTGGACCGGCTTCTCGAAGAATTCGTCCACCGGCACCATCGCGTTGTCCTTGCCGTACGTCTGCCCCGTGATCTTGGCGATCGAGGTGAGCATGATGATCGGAATCTTGTTCCCTTCCCGGCGGATCTTCTGCGCCATGGCGAAGCCGTCGTCCGCTTCCTCCATCATCACGTCCAGGATCAACAGGTCCGGCTTTTCCTTCTTCAGGAGGTCCATCCCATCCTTGGGATTGTGGCCGGCCACCACGGTGTACCCCTGCTTTTCCAGCAGGGTCCGGTTGATCTCCACAAAATCGGTGTCGTCGTCCACCAGCAGGATCTTGGCCATCGTCACGAACTCCCTGGTTTGATGTTGCCGCCTTCCTAGGCTTTCCGGGCTCATCAAGGAAGGACGGCCCTTCTATTGTAGGAAAAAACCCACAGAAGTCAACCAAATTAGGATTTTTTTCACAAACAAGGAAGAACCGAAAAAGGGTTCACCTCCAGAACATCTGCGAAAGGCCGGAACCAGCCAGGGGCCTTTTCCTGCCCGCGGCCTGTCAACAGGCCCCTTCGCCCCCCCCCCTCTCCGTGAGCGGACCGCATCGCCCAAGGCGGTCGGCTTCGCTCCATACGGGGCCAGACTGATGGATGCCGCCCTGTCTGCTGAGGAAGGCCGACCTTTGACCAGTCGGTCAGCGACAGCCCTTCCCCCCTTGATGCGGTTCGGCCCGCCCGCCGGGAGCCTGTCCTCTCCTGGGGGTCCCGGCGAACACCCTCCGGGTGCCGCCGGACTGCCACCCGGCCGATCCGCCTACCGCCGGCCGCCTCGCGGGGAGGAGCACGCCAACCCCGATTCTGGCAGGAAAGCCACCACCTCGCTGATCGTATCGCCCCCAGCCAGGGCCGGCAGGACGTGGGGCTCCGGCCACCGGGTGGCCCGTACTTCCAGAAACCCCGCGCCCCGGGGCCAACCAATGTCGATCAATCCGCATTTCTTGGCATGCCCGGGATGCAAGGTCCAGCTCAGGGTCGCCCCCGCCCACCGCTTCTGGTGCAAAAACCGGTATTTCTGCAGAAAGGCGTCCACCCGTTTGCCAGGGTCCTGCCCAGGCTCACCCAGCTCCACGCGCAGATGGCAACCGGGCTCCCCTCCCGGTCTCAGGATCGGGACCACCGATCGGATAACCAGCGGACCCGCCCAGGCCTCCAGCAAGGGCCAGCTTTTGGGCCATTCCCTGGGCTCGCCCGTCCCCCGAACCAGGAACTCCCCCCACACCAGGCCCCACGCGGCCCAACGCGGCATCATCCGTTCGAACCGCCAGAAACCCGGAACCCACTCCGGAACTCCGCGCAACAACAACCGGGTCAAGGCGGCCGCCAAAAACCCGTTCCCGCAGTCGGCCCACCGCCGCGGGACCACGGCCTCCACCCGGAACCGGCTCACCGTGGGTTCCTTTCCCGGGCCGGCGGCCGGCCACGGTTGGGCCTTCCACTTCACCGTGGCGTTCCGGTCGCCGGCCGACCGGCATGCCCCGCACCCCAGGCAGACCCCTTTCCCATTCGGGGGAGCGAGACAGGACTCCCAGGCGTTCCCCGCCGCCAGGACTTTCCGGTTCTTTTCCAGAAACGATGGCTCCACCCCGACATCGATGTCATCCCAGGGAAAAGGCCCGCCCGGCGCCAGGTCGGCCGCATCCCCTGGCCGCCCGGAACAACGAGGCAAACCGCCCGGTTCGCTGGTGGAACCGGGCCCCGCCGGCACGGTGTCGGAAGAGCTTCCCCGCCCCCGCGGGGCATGACCCGCCCCCACCGGTTCCCGGGAGGCCGCTGGGCCGTCCGGCGGTACCCCCGCGTCGGGACCACGGTTGGCCCCCCCCCGCACCCGCAGGAACCCCCAAAGGTCAGGACTGCATTCACCCCGGTACCGAAACCCCCGTTCCACAGAGGCCTCGACCAGTACCGCCGTGTCCCGGCGGTCCCCGTAGGCCAGCCACTCCGAGACCAGCGCGTCGGTGGGCCCGGCACTGATCCTGGCTTCGAACCCGGCCTTCCCGGCCACGGCCATCCCCCGTTCCAGCAGGGCCGCCAGCCGTGCCTCACCGCCCCCCCGCGGCATGGTCTGCAGGGGAGTGCGCGGCGGCCGGAACAGGACCGCGAACGAGAAGGTCAGCTGGGGCTTCCCCCGCAGGGTCTCCATCTGTTTCCTCAGCCCTTCGAGCAACTGCGCGAACTCGGCGAAGTCCGCCTCCTCCTCCCATCCGGTGATGATCACGAACACCTTCATCTGCCGGATGTTCCGCCGGAACAGCTCCTGGAAACCCTTGCGCAGAACCGGCTCCGGCAGGTTCTTCTGCAGGAGCGCGCGCAGACGGTCGCTGATGCCCTCCATGGCGCAGGTGTAGGTCCGCTTGCCCGCCTCGAGTTGCCGCTCGAGCAGGGAAGGATCGCGGGCGATGGCGTCGAACCGCTGGCTCTTCAGGGCCACCCGGTCGAACCACCCGTCGAGCCTCGCCAGCATGGGCAACAACCCCGAGTAGGTGTTCAGGTTGAACGTCATCGGGGCGATCTCGGACAGGCCCAGATTGGCCTTCAGCCGCAACGCGTCAGCCGCCACCGCCGCGGCGGGCCGCTCCCGATAGGGCTTCTGCTCCCAGGATTCCTTGCAAAAGGAACAGAAGAAGGGACAGCCGGCCGTGACCAGCACGTGCGAGGCGCCAGCCGTCTCCTCATGATAGAAAATCGGACCTTGTACAAAGCCCATTTCCGGTCGGGCCGGATCGGCCCGGTTGGCCCGCACCGGGAAGGGAGCCCCCGGGGCGGGGACGATCCGGGTCAGCCTCCCCGCCGCGTATTCGGGACGGTAGGCCGCGGGGTCGTAGAACCCGGCAACCTCACGCCGCAGACGGGCGAGGATCTCCCCGCGCCCGGCCCCCGCCAGGTCCCGCATCAGTTCCAAAAACCGCGGGAAGGCCCCTTCCCCATCCCCCGCGATCACCCCATCGACCAGCCCTTCCCCGCCGACGGGCGCCCCGATCGCCCCGTGCAGGACCGCCCCCACCGACGAGTTGCTCCCCCCCAGCAGCAGGCACGGCCACCCCGCCGCCGCCCGGGCCTCCCGGGACAGGGGAACCCCGGAATGGGCAAGAAGGGCCGGCAGGTTCACCAGTTCCTGGACGACCGAGTTGCTGATCGCGACCACCTCGAAATCCGTCGGCGGCCGCTTGGAACCCGTCCCCACGAGCAGGGGGATGCCCGCCTGGCGCATCCGCTTTTCGTCGGAAGCCGGGGGAAGGTAGGCGAGATCGACGAAGACCCCCTCGACCCCGGCGGCCATCTGGTGCAGGTAGGAATGGGTGATCCCCGCCGCCACCTCGGTGTATTCCGACAGTCGCACGATCAAAACCCGCAGACGGGCGGCGGCAAATCCGGCCGGGTCCTGGGTGTTCGGTTCGCCCCCCAGGAGCCACAGACCGTGTCCGGACAGGGACCGCCGGTTCTCCCCGATCCAGGCTTGGATCGCCGCGTGATCGCGCACAAGGTTCGGCATGGCCCCAGCGTACCCCAACGCCTGCCGATTGCCAACCCTGGGTTTCAACCAGGGGAACCTTGCCCGGGAGTCATCCGAGGGTCGGCAAGAATGTGTCCGACCTCAAGGCCCACCTCCTCCCCGATCGGGTGTATCCTGGTCCTGGTTGGGGAAGGAGGAACCCATGACGGAAACCAGGGGACCGCCCATTTTCCGCCTGCGGAATGACTCCTGGCTGACCGCGGGCATGGGTTGGGCCGCGAACATCATCGCCGCGTTCACCCACGGGTTCGACGCCTGTCCCGGGGGTCGCCTGGTGTTTTTCACCTCCGTGGAGGAGGCCGTTCATCCGCTGACCATCCTCGTTCCCCGCGAGGTGGCGGCATCCGCCCGGCAGGGTGAACCGGTCTCCTTCGCGGGCGGCCGCCTGACCATCGGCACCCACAGCCTTTCCCCCGGCCCCCCCCCGGCCCCGCCCGGGCGCCCCGCCGTCGCCGACTGGCCGCTCCTGCAGGAAAACGCCCGGATGATCCGGCGCTGTCTCCCTCTGCTTCCCGCCGCCAGCCCCCTTCTGGCCAGCCTCCGGGACGGCACCCCGACCCTCTTCACCCCCCCCCTTGCCCGGTTGCGGGAAGGATTGGCGAGCGGCCGTCTCGATCTCCAGACGCTTTCCCCCTGGTTCGGGGCCGGCGAGGGCCTGACCCCCTCCTGGGACGACCTGATCACCGGCCTCCTGCTGGCCGACCGCTGGACCTGCCGTCACCGTCTTTCCTTTCCCGACGCCCTCCTGGAAAGCCTCGACGGCCGCACCACCGCCGCCGCCCGGTGCCAGCTCGCCATGGCCCGCGCGGGGAAGTCCAGCCTCCGCTGGGAAATGTTCCTGGCCAGCCTCCTGACCCGGCCCCTGTCGCCGCGCGACATCCTGGCCGCCGGCCGATTCGGACACTCCTCCGGGGCAGAGATCCTGGCCGGCATCTCCCTCGCTCTGACCGATGCTCCCGGCCGCCGGGCACCCGGCTGATCTTCGGCGCCCCAGGGCCGACCTGGCAGGGCCGCTCCGCCCCGGCCGGTGCGCCCTCAGAGATCGATC